>CAIUKU010000371.1 GCA_903899825.1 uncultured Bacteroidales bacterium
CTAAAGAATCAATGGGGTTTATAAACCTTTTACATTATTAAACACCATTACCCAGCAATACGATACCATCATCTTTAAGTACCGCATACCATATATCGAACCGGTTAGTGCAAATGGTTCTTTAAAAGGAGAATTGGAAACCAAAATTGATGTAGGCTTGATGCTTCCCTTTCTTCATTCAGATACGATACAATTTGAGGCTTATATTTTCGACCGTAAACTTAACAAAAGCAATATCATCAGGACTCCTGATATTTTATTTTAAGTATCTGAAACTTTTACTGTCAAATTAGCTTTTATCCATTCATGTATTCCTTGCTCATTATGGTATTGTTTAGGCATTATCTTTAGGATGCCTTTTTGTATTGTTTAAGGTAACAATCTAATTATTAAAGAGGCTGTCACAGCGTTCTCAGCGGAACGCCCTAACAACCTCTTTGTTATTTAAAGGCTATTGAAACTAAGTATAATCAATTCCAACCCTATAAACCTTAAAGTCTAAAAACCTTAAAGTCTAATAATCTAAAACCTAATATCCAAAAATTTCTTCCTGACTTAACTTTCTCAAATTCCCAAATTTACCCAATTCGTCAAATTTCATTTCCGACGCTCTTCCCAACACCACATAGGTTTTTGTTTTATTTTTAACGTAAGCGGCATTGAATGCTTTTACATCATTCAATGTCATACCGGCAGTTTTGGTATAAATATCCTTGCGGATATCATAGTTTTGTCCGAATTTCTGTGCATTCAGATAGTTCCAGATTACACCCATTTTGGTAATTCTTTCGCTGTTTATTTTGCTGATAATGGCATCTTTAGATAAACTGAAAGCATTTTCTGATTCCGGCATATTATTGAACAAATCATTGTATGCATTCAATGCATCAATAACTTTATCATTCTGAGTAGCAATAAATCCGGTATTCATATAAAACTGATCAATATCGGAAGGTGAATTATAAGATGAACGGGCTGTATAAGCCAATGACCGTTTTTCTCTCAATTCCTGAAACACAATTGCGTTCATACTTCCTCCGAAATATGAATTGTACAGGCTAACATCTGGAATAAGATTTACATTGTAAGGCCCTCCTTTTGAGATTGTTTGCAGATAAGATTGTTTTGAATCGTATTGTGCAAAAAACACTTTCTCATCTTTGGTTTCCTTAGGGAAAAATTTTACTGGAATAGAGTATGGTACAAACATTGAAGGTAATTTATGATATTTTGTAAGCATGGCACTCAAATTAGCCGGAGTTAATGTTCCATAATATAATATTTCATGAGTATATCTTGTTAATCCTTTAATTTTTTGAACCAGTTGCTCAGCTTTTAATGCTTTAAGCTCAGTTTCGCTCAACATATATTTTCCGGGAGACTTTTCACCATAGGTAGCATAATCAACCAATGCATTAAAATTTCGTTGTTGATTGGCTTTTGCATCATTGCGGGATTTCAGAATATCTATTACCATATTATCCAATGCTTTTTGATCGGGTTTGGCATCCGACAGTAATTCCTCAACCAGACTCAGTGCTTTTTCCATATTTTCGCTCAACCCACTAATAGAAACATAAGTTTCATCCTCGTTGGAAGAAACACTAAAATTACAAGCCAATTTGTAGAATTCACGATTAATTTCAGCAAGGCTATGCTTCGAAGTACCTAAATAATCGAGATAGGAAACTGCTAAATCCATCATTAGATCATGGTTACTACCCATTTTAAAGTAATAATACAAGCTAAATGTATTGTTTTCTGTATTTAGTTTGTAGAGAATGCTGGTATTGCCAAATTTCTGAATAGTCATATCCTTTTTATAATCTAAAAATACCGGTTTTATTTCTTTGGTAGGATTTTCTTTAATTTTTTTAAGAAAGCCAGATTCTCCGTTTCTGTTGATAAATATGGGTGTAATGGCAGGTTTATTCACTTTAGCAACTTCTGCTGGTTTACCCTGACGTTTGTATACAATTACATAATTATTATTTAAGTACTTATTGGCAAAATCTACCAATTCTTTTTTGGTTACTTTGCTTAAATCATTGATATAATTTACTGCTTTTGCCCATGATTTACCATTTAAAAATGAACTTGACATGGCTTCTACCCTGCCTGAATTAGATTCGTATCTTTTTAATTCTCTTAATTTTAAATTATTGATTGCAGATTGCAGCAGGGTGTTCGGAAATTTTCCTTTCTTCAAAGAGTCGATTTCATGCAACAATAATTCTTTGACTTCTTCCAGGGTTTGTCCTGTTTTTGGATTTCCGGATAATATCAGTGACGAATAATCAGCCAGCTGATAAGGATAAGCAGCTGCGTCCAGTGTTTTTTGTTTTTGCTGAATATTAACATCTATCAAACCGGCTTTCCCATTTGACAACATTCTGCTGATCATGTCAATCATTAATGCATCGCGGGTATTAGCACCGCCAAAGCGCCAGGCTATTCTCACATTTTCGGCTTCCAACCCAACAACTTCTTTAACAATTGGAGCTGTAATGGGTTTTTCAGGTGTAAACGTTAAAGCCTGAGGATTCCCGGGTTTAAGTTTACCAAGGTATTTATCAATGTATTGTATGGCTTCATCAGGATTAAAGTCACCCGACATAACAACAGCCATATTATTAGAAACATAATACTTAGCGAAAAACTCCCGGATATTTTTCATAGAAGGGTTTTTCAAATGCTCGGCTTCACCCAGTGTGGTTTGAGTTCCGTAGGGATGATTGGGGAATAGAGCACTGAACATGGCTTCATTTACTTTACGGCTGTCATTGGTCAATGACATATTTTTTTCTTCATATACCGTCTCTAATTCGGTATGAAACAAACGAAGTACAGGGTGATTAAAACGGTTCGCCTCAACTATGGCCCAGTTTTCAAGTTGATTGGAAGGAATATTTTCAATGTATACAGTATAATCATTCGAGGTTCCTGCATTGGTACCCTGAGAACCAATTGCTTTCATCAGTTTGTTGTATTCGTTGGGTATTGAAATTTTAGACGCTTCATAAGAAATACTGTCAATTAAATGATAGAGTGCATTGCGTTTATCAATATCTTTTTCTACCCTGTATTTTTCAAAAAGAGATTCAATTGCGGCTATCATAGGTTCTTCTTTAGCCCAATCTGATGTTCCAAAATCAGGAGTTCCTTTGAACATCATATGCTCAAAATAATGAGCAAGACCTGTTGTTTCTTTTGGATCATTCTTACTTCCAACTTTTACAGCGATATTTGCCTGAATACGGGGCGCATCTTTGTAAACCGTTAGAAAAACTTTTAAACCATTGTCAAGTGTATAAATTCTCGCTTTTAACGGATCACCCGCAACAGTTTCATACTTGTAGGTCTTTTGTGCTTGAATTACAAAACTGAATACCAGCATAAAACTGAATACCAGTAGCGCTTTTAAATGAAATCTTTTTTGCATTTTATTGAGTTTTTAATTATTGCAAACAAAATTAATGATTTTTCATTATTTAATTAAACTATTTCGATATAAGTATGCTTTTAATCGCTGTGGTAATAATATGACATGACGAAAGCAATGAAATCATCGAATACATTGAAAAGTAAATACTGAACAATTTACAACAAACATACAACGCTAAATAAGATCTTATCACTTTATGAACTTTACAAACTTTATGAACTCATTCATCTAATTACCTAAAATTTAAATATTTTTGTACTACTTTTGTATAAATAAAAAATATAACATGTACATCCTCGTTGTAGCTGCAACTGCATTAGAAATTAAACCATTGATTGAAAGTTTTACCTTTGTTGCAATTAAGGAAACCAATCTCACTACCTATAAATACAGAGATTTTGATATTGACGTTCTGATAACAGGGATAGGCATGGTAGCAACAGCATTTTACATGGGTAAAATTTTACAGTCATATCGTTACGATGTGGCCATCAATGCAGGAATTGCCGGTTGTTTTGATAAAAAAATAAAATTAGGTGATGTTTTCAATATCACTACTGATTGTTTTTCGGAATTAGGTGCCGATAACGGCGAATATTTCCTTTCATTAATTGATTTAAAACTCATTGAAAACAATAGCTTTCCTTTCAACAATATGGAACTTATCAATGATTCTGTTTTTAAAAGCAAATTCATCCATCAAATGTCCAAAGCTAAAGGTATCACAGTGAATACGATACACGGCAACGAAGAAGCCATACACAAAGTACGACAACTCTATAACCCATTAACAGAAAGCATGGAAGGTGCTGCATTCATGTATGCCTGCATGTTGCAGAATTTAAAACATATACAAATTCGATCCATATCCAATTATATTGAGAAACGGAACAAAGCTTCATGGAATATTCCTTTAGCAATCAATAATTTGAATAGAAGTTTACTTTCTATTCTTGATGAATAGAACATTTTAAGAATAGTAATATCCGCTTAGCGGTTTTTTAAGCAACACCAATGAATAAAATTTCTTTAGCCTTTTCTCCTTGCCCCAACGATACGTTTATTTTCGATGCAATGGTGCATCACAAAATAGATACAGAAGGATATGAATTTGAATATTCAATGTCAGATATTGAAGAATTAAACCTGTCAGCATTTAATTTTCAAACGGATGTTTGCAAAGTAAGTTATCATGCTTATCTTTTTCTGACAGATAAATACGTTTTATTGCATTCGGGCAGTGCCCATGGTGATAATGTTGGACCTTTGTTAATAAGCAATACACTGGTAAACAAAGACAAAATAAAAAACTTAAAAGTTGCTGTACCCGGCAAATATACTACAGCTAATTTATTATTATCCCTTGCATATCCTGAAATTCAGAACAAGGAAGAAATCCTTTTTTCTGAAATCGAAAACGTTGTACTGAACAGAAGATTTGACGCCGGTGTAATCATTCATGAAAATAGGTTTACTTATGAAAAGAGAGGATTGTTTCTTATTGCAGATTTAGGGAAAGCCTGGTATCAACTCACAAATCTACCCATTCCCCTGGGTGGTATCGTTATCAAAAGAAATTTGCCCGATGCAACAAAACAAAGCATCAACAGAATTCTCAAACGCAGTGTAGAATTTGCTTTTGCTAATCCTGATTCAGCAAGAAATTTTATTCGTTGCCATGCACAAGAAATGAGTGAAGAAGTAATGTATCAACACATTGAGCTTTATGTCAATAAATATTCACTTGACTTAGGAATCAAAGGGGAAAAAGCCATTACTGCATTATTTGAAAAAGCGGTTGAAAAAAATTTGATAACAGAATTTCCTCAAAAATCATTATTTTTGTAAATTAAATAATTAACCAAATGATCGTAATTACCGGAGCAGCAGGATTTATTGGCAGTTGCATGATAAGCAAACTCAATGAAAATGGAATCAATGATATTGTTATCGTTGATGATTTTTCAAACGAAAATAAAAACAAAAATCTTGAACATAAAACTTTTATTGATAAAATTCACCGCAAGGATTTTTTTAGCTGGCTGGATAAAAATCATTTAAACGTAGATTTTATTGTTCATATCGGAGCAAGAACAGATACAACAGAATTTGATGTAACAGTTTTTAATGAACTCAACCTCAATTATTCAAAAAAAATGTGGGTGGATTGCAGCAAGTTTAACATTCCACTGATATATGCTTCTTCTGCTGCAACTTACGGTATGGGAGAATTTGGCTATAAAGATGATCATGGTATCATTGAACAATTAAAACCACTTAATCCCTATGGCGAATCAAAGAATAATTTCGACAAATGGGCACTTCAACAAACATCACAACCTCCATTCTGGGCAGGATTAAAATTTTTCAATGTTTACGGACCGAATGAATATCACAAATCCCGGATGGCTTCAGTGATATTTCATACATTTAAACAGGTTAATGAAAAAGGGAATGTTAAACTTTTCAGATCTCACCGTGCCGAATATAAAGATGGGATGCAATTGCGTGATTTTGTTTACGTAAAAGACTTGTTGAATGTTATCTACTTTTTAATACAAAACAAACCTCAATCCGGAATTTATAATTTAGGAACTGGGAAAGCGCGCGCTTTTCTTGATTTAGCAAAAGCTACATTTAAAGCTATGAAAAAAACTGAACATATAGATTTTATTGATACACCTGAGGATATTCGTGATAAATACCAGTATTTTACCGAAGCAAATATGGAAAAATTACAAAAAGCTGGTTATTCAAAAGCCTTTTATTCTTTAGAAGAAGGAATATCGGATTATGTGACAAATTATCTTATTCCTGGTAAATACTTTTAAACAATTTACTCATCTTTGCGCATCTATTATTGATACGTTTAAGTTTGATTTCTAATCAAACCACTTATAAATAAAAAAGTCCGACATTTAATCGGACTTTTTAAATATATGTATAATACTAAGATATACTATTTAGAATTCCCACAAATCGTGTTCCAGCGTAAAGAGTTTTTCCTTAATATTCTCAGCCTCTATCAAAGCATCCAAACCGGTTTTATAAGCCGAAATATTTCGGTTATAAGTATTGTCCTCTTTGATAATATAGCTTTGAAAATACCTTTTCTGGAAAATATCATCAAAAGTTCTTCTTTCAGCGCCGTTGCGTGGATTGTAGAGTTCTGTCCTTGCAAAAATCGGGCGTGCATCCGGGAAATAAATCCAAAACATGGGTTGAAAACCAGGTTTTAATTCACCTTTTTCATCCCTTACCTGTAAAAGCGGGCAAATTCCTAAAATACGTACATCCATTACTGAACGTTGTTTATCAAAAAACTGTACTTCTTTAAGTCTGATTTGTTTTACATCTGTAGGATCCAAAGAAATTTTAAGAATAGTATCATAAAACTCACCTGGATTATCAAGTCTTTCTAACTGCGTTGTATCTGAACGTTCAAAGCCGGCAATCATTTCATCATAGCTCAATGGTTTTACAAATTCATCATCTGTATAAGCAGTTAAGCTACCTTCTTTTAGGCCTCCCATAATGGTTTGCATAAAGCTTACCCTGTCTCTTATTGATTCATCAGGATAATAGAAAGTCTGATTCATTTTTTCCCTGAAATCAATAACTCTCCATATCTTGGTATACCAAGAAACATCGGCCTCACGTACAAAAGCGTAAGGTACCACTTTACGGTCTTTAGAATGTTCTTTATCCCAAGCTCCGTCACGTGGAGGGCTATCAAATACCTGAGAAAATGCCTGAATTGTTATTCCAACATTGAAAACTAACAATAGAATTAAAATTATCTTTTTCATTTGTAGTAATTTTAAATTTATGACTCTTAATTATCCGACATAAATTGAATTAATTTACTTAATTGTCAGATTAATAGACGGAAGCTTACGGTTTCCGTCCGGTGCTTTGGCTGTAATGTTTTCAAACCAGAATTTCTGACCACGTTTAGCCTGTGAAATCATTGATAACATTTCAGTAGTAAATTTATTTCCTTTAGATAATAATTTTGGTGATAAATCGCCTCCTTTAATAGTTTGCATCGTAAAAGAAGTAACAAACATCACTAATTCAAAATCAAAATCTTTTAACTGAGCAACAATACCACCTGCTGTAGTAATTCTTGATTTATCAATTAAGGCACCATCTTCAACACCACCAATAGAAGGAACAGGATTTGGAACACGTTTTACTCTAAATTCAGGTTTTCCCATTGATTTTGTTTTGCCGTCAAAATTTGCATTGATTGAAACAATAGCTTTGGCACCTGCAGTGGCATTATCTACTCTTACAATATATTTACCTCCACCTAATTTCTTCATATTACCAATGCTGATAGATGGGGTTACAGATTCGTTAGCAACACCCGGAACAGAAACAGTTACAGGATTATCAACTCCAATATAAAATACATTCATCTTATCAGCAGAAACAGTAGCACTTGGTTTAGCAACGATATATTCATTTTCAAATGAATAGGATTTCAATCCAAATGGTGTTTTTACATTGATTTGACCTTTGTATTTTTTGAGACCCTCTGAAGATGCTGCAGCTTTGTAAAGAACCATTCCACTATCACCTTGAATGGTAGCTCCGTTTATTTCAGCAGTAATAGATGACTTTGTATCATAAGCAGCTACAAAGATTTCAGCCTGATATTGGTCTCCCAATAAAACATAATTAGATGCAGGAATTACTTTAGCATCAATTTTATCAAAAGTAAAATCGTCAGCACTAACTGATGAATACAATTGATTTACAATATCAAATTCTGTATTCAATACATCAGCAACTGTTTTATTAAGGATAGTAATAGCAGCTACAGTAATAGTACGGTAAAAATTATGTTCCTCCCAATCTTGCTTTTTATTGTCTTTATCCCGGTAATCTTCATTCGTTTTCAATCCTAACCCTTTATCCAATAATGCTTTGTATTTAGGGTCGATCAAATCAAGCATTTTACTGCGATAATCATTTGTTTTATTCTTAAATTCATACGCTTTACCACTACGTGATCCTTCTTTTCCTATAAAATAAGTTGTAGGTGTATCGTAATTGTCTTTTCTTTTTATTTTTTTAATATCCAATTTTGAAGCTTCTTCAATTGAAATACTTTCGGTACGAGAAATCAGTTCATATTTTAAACCTTTGATATAATTTACCATATCATTAGAATATTGTTTAGCTTTTTGGGCTTTGTCATAATATTCTTTAACTTTACCTGGATTCCCAATATACGCTTTTTCAAAATTGGAGTATGTGCCTTCTATTTTCTTACCAAAATTTGCATTTGTAGTTTCCACACTTTCATTTACAATAATAAATGCATTGATAATTTCAACGGAAACGTTTAACGCCAATAGGGCAGTCAATACAAGATACATCATACTTATCATTCGTTGTCGCGGCGTTTCCGGACAATTTGTTGCTCCCATATCTTAATGTTTAATTAGTTATTAATAATTATATTGAATTAATTATTTGTTTCCTATGCTCATTGCTGAAAGCATATTTCCGTAAACATTATTTAATTGAGTAACTTTCTTATTGATAGAATCAACTTCCTCTTTATATTTTACGGTATTTTTGTAAGATTCTTGCAGTTCATTTACAAAAAGGTCCATATTCGTTTTAACTTTGGCAGTTGTTTCCATGTGAGCACTTGCAGATTGCAATTGTAATTCATAAATCGCATTCAAAGATGCTAATTTTTCGGCTGAAGTTTTCAAAGTAGATGCATAATTTTCAGAAACCTTAGCTGCATCTGTGACTTTTACCAAAGAATTAGCAGTTTCAGTAAGATTCCTTAAACCTTTTCCAAGACTATCAATCAATTCAGGTCCGATTTTTGCATCAGCTAACATTTTGTCTAACTCTTGTGTAACAGTGGTTTTTTTCTGTTTACCTTTTTTGTAATCTTCTTCAAGCATACCACCTAATTCAGGATAAACTAAACTCCAATCATATTCCACATGCAAAGGTTCAAAAGCTGAAAAGAAGAAAATGAGTGCTTCTGTACCAAGTCCCAAAATCAGCATTTCGTTAGCACCAGTATAGTGATTAATTTTAAATAAAGCTCCTAAAATTACAACAGAAGCTCCGATTCCGTAAAGTTTGGCCATGAATTGTTTGTAGCCTTTTCCTCTTACAATGTTATTTATACCCATGATTTTAAAATAATTTGATTAAGTTGATAAATTGATTTATTAATTGATTTTATTGATTTTAATTATAAACGTTGGATTCTGTTTTTGGACTATCTCCTTTTTTACGACCTAAATAAGTCTGAACACATCTGAATCCTACATAAGATTTACAGGTATCCTGGTATTCATATTGACGGGCAACAACCGACATATAATAACCAATATCTTTCCAGGAACCACCTCTTACTACTTTTCTTTTTTGAACGGCATTTTCATTGTCTTTTGCATCATAATTATAATACATATTCATATCATGTGCAAAATTATAAGCTGACTCATCAAATGCATCGGCACACCATTCACTTACGTTTCCGGCCATATCATACAATCCAAAATCATTTGGAGCATAATGGGCTACAATAACTGTACGAATACCGCCATCGTCAACATAATTACCACGTAAAGGTTTATAGTTGCCAAGAAAGCAACCATTGCTGTTTCTGATATATGGACCTCCCCATGGAAAAGGACTTAATGCTGCGCCACCTCTTGCAGCCCATTCCCATTCAGTTTCGTTTGGTAACCTGAAATCATTTACTGCAACTTCGCCTATACTTTCCAGAAAACTATTCATTTCCATAGTTCTCCAGTTACAGAAAGCTTTTGCTTGCTTCCAGCTAATCCCTACTACCGGATAATTATCGTAAACAGGATGCCAGAAATAAGATTTAACCATAGGATCATTGAATGAATAGGTGTAATCATGAATCCAACATAAAGTATCTGGATATACGTTAATAATTTCTTTTCTGATGTAAACAGAACGATCTTTTAATCCTTGCGGACGATTCATCAATGAAGCGTTTTGAGGATTGGCAGGCTGAGAATAGTCTTTTTGAGCAGCAGATTGTAAATCTATCCAATAATAAAGATAGTTCAACTTGCGGGTATCAATTTCTTTTCTTCTGTAAAATCTTTCATGTTCAGGAAGATACATATCTTCCAACGCTTCTTTGTTTTCAGGAGCATCCCATTCAATTTCAGTTTCCCAATCAATCATAGGAGGATCTATAGGTTCTCCATTTTCGTCTTCAGTAATTAAATGACCTTCTACACCACCTTCACCCAATTTGGTGTGAGCAATGGAATCCCTTACCCAATCAACGAATTGACGATATTCATTATTGGTAATTTCGGTTTCGTCCATGTAAAATGACTCAACACTTACCGTTTTTGACTGATAAACGTTGGCATAAAAAATGTCCTGATCTGCACTACCCATGGTATAAGAACCTAAAGGAATAAAAATAGTTCCATAAGGATCGGGTTGATAAAATCTCGGTCTGTCCTGAACACCGATTAATTCTCCATTACCAGAATTTCCGCAGCTTGCAAGCAACAGAATAAAGGTAAGATAAAAAAAGACGTTTCTCATATAGGATTTTGATTTGATATTCATAACGGTTTTTTTATTCGTTTCGTATAATTTTTTTCGTGATTTAATTTAACGAAAATATTTACTTAATGTTTCAATATATTTATAAATACCTTGTGTTTTTATAACTTTTAACTGGACGTGGTATTTCAATTTTAAAGCAATATCTCAGGAATAGTTCGTGACTACCACTGCTTTTACCTGATCCACCCAACTTGGATGTAGTAATATCATAAGAATAACCAAATTTAAAATTACTCCAGTTGATCCCAACCAATACGGTAACAGCATCCTGAACCCTGTAGCTTAATCCGCCCCAAAATCTGTTTTCATATTTTAATATCGCTGCAATATCATATTGTGCAGATACAAAATCGGTTTTAATTAAAAAAGATGGATCTAATTCAAATGAAGGATTGCTGGGGAATACATATTCATACCCTGCTGTAATAAAATAAGTTCTTTTAAGTGATACTCCATAACCACTTTTTATTGCAGCATTTGGATCAGTTGATTTCCAGGAAAAACCTTTGGGTTCACTCAGGTTTAATGCAGATATTCCGGCATAAAATTTACCGGGTACATTATAATAAATTCCAAAAGCAAAATCAGTAAAAAAATCACTTCCTTTGGTTCTACCTGAAACTAAAACAGGATCATTGTTACCTTGTGGGTCGTTTTCATCACCCGTAACGAACTTATTAAAATCGATTTTTTTGTCCAAAAAAGCTGCTTCGGCTCCAATACCCAGGAAACCTCTACCCAGATTTACTCTATAAGCATAGGCTAAGCGAAAATGTGTATTGGTTTCATAACCAACCTTGTCACTACTGATAACAGCACCTAATCCACCATGCAGAAATTTTATCGGTGCATCAATGGAAAACAAAAAGGTCTGAGGAGCAGTACTACTACCATTTGGGTCTTTAAATCCGGCCCATTGCTGCCTTGCAAAAGTATTGAGGCATATAGCACCATTACTTCCTGCATAGCCAGGATTAATAGCCATTGTATTGAACATATACTGGCTAAATTGAGCTTCCTGTTGTGCAAAAACCATTGTATTTGCAACAAATAAAATTAATAAAAACGTAAAAATTTTACTTCTCATGGTAAATAAATTTATGTAAAAGCCCCCAAACGAGACTGTAAAATAACAAAATATAATTTAAAACAACAAAATATTTATTGTTAAAAAACTGTTTATTCTGCCATTAA
>CAIUKU010000372.1 GCA_903899825.1 uncultured Bacteroidales bacterium
ATATCACGAGGTGATTCACATACCCGAAGTGCTGTATCACTGGCGCATCCACAGCGAAAGCGCCGCATTGAGCGAAGCCGTGAAACCTTATGCTTATCGTGCCGCACAAATGGCGCTGGCCGAAGCCATGACGCGACGCGGTATGGAAGCTACGGTGGATTTTCTGGATAGTTTCAGGGGATATAAGATCAGGTTTGGATTGCAAAACGATAAGGCCAAGGTGAGCATCATCATCCCCTCGCGCAATAAGGCCGACCTGCTGAGAAAATGCCTTAAAGAAGATCCTCAAATTGAATTATTAAATGTTCACGGAGTAGGATTTAAATTACTTATGAATCGTTGAAAAACCCTGTTAAGGTATTTTAGTTCAGCGAATTAATAATTCTGGCTACGTATCTTATTATTTTGTTTACAACTATTTCGATTTTATTACAAATACAGTTCGCCGGTTTTTAGCCCTGTTTTCATCACTGCTGTTTGGCAAAAAAGGTTTGGATTCTCCATATCCTTTATAACTGAGTCGCTGTGCTAAAATCCCTTTGGAAACCAGGTATTCATAAACTGATTTTGCTCTGTTATCAGATAACACAAGATTATCTTTATCATTACCTACGTCATCCGTATAACCCTGAATATCGACATTGACTTTTGGATGTTCTTTTAAAAAGTCTATAAAACCATCAATGATATTTTTCGATTCATCTGTCAGTACAAATGAATTGGTTGCAAAATTGATGTCTTTCAATTGATAGGATGCACCCACTTCAATGGGTTTAATTTGAATATCTATTTTTACAGGTTGCTGGAACGTTTCATCTTTGGTAGAAATATATTTTGATTCATAGGCATAATCATCCTTTTTAATGGTTAGAAGATAATCATTCTTTAAAGGAAATACAGCTACATATTTCCCTGTTAATGAATCTACCGGAATCTCGGTGATCTGTTTGGTTTTGATATTTTTAAGTTCAATGCGGGCTGTTATTGGTTCATTGGTCTTTTCATCCCTGAGTTCGCCTTTAATAAATGCAACTTTTTCGGGACGCGCAGCCTCATATAAATCGAAATAAAATATATCCCAGCCTCCGACACCTTTCAACTGATTAGAGGCAAAATAACCAAACCTACCATCAGTGCTAACAAAAAAACCGGCATCGTCAAAGGTTGAATTAATAGGGTATCCGATATTTTTGGGTTCTTTCCATTTGTATTCTTCTCCTAATCTGATAAAGAAAATATCATAACCACCCAAACCGGGCCATCCCTCAGAAGCAAAGTACAAAGTTTGGCTGTCGGTATGAATAAAAGGTGATTTTTCGTTACCGGCAGTATTTACAGAAGGCCCCATATTTATAGGCTGAGACCATTCTCCGTTTTCAGTTTTGATGGTTTTATAAATATCATAACCTCCAAATCCTCCCGGACGGTCACTTACAAAATACAAGGTTTTACCATCTGATGCTATACTTGGTTGTGATTCCCATGTTTTTGAGGAGTTTACATTCTTTCCCAGGTTTTTGATTTTATTCCATTGATTTTCGCCCATGTTTTCTGCATAACAAATATCGCAATTGTAGTAACTCCCGCCATCGGTATATTTACAAATGGTATAGATGAGTAATTTATTATCAATGGTGAAAGTAGCTCCTCCTTCATTTTCACTCAGATTGAATGGCTCCGGCATTTCTTCCCCCTGATTGAAAACTCCGTTACTTCTTATACTTTCCATAAATTTTTCCTTGTATTTTTTATCCGCAGATTTCCATACATTTACCTGTTCGGGCATTTCAGTACGTCTGGTATAATAACAGTATTCATTGTCAGGTGTAATGATCGGAAGATATTCATCCAGTTTTGTACTGATGCCTTCCAGCGATTTAGGCTCAAAAGGGACAGGATTTTTATACATTTTATCATAAAAAGCTGCATATTTCTGCATTTGCTCAGCACGTTTATAATCATCATCAGATTTGATCTTATCAACATCTTTCAAAAACCTGGCAAGATAAATGGAGGCAGTATCGTATTTCTCGGCACCGTAATAAATGTCTCCTATATAATAATAGGTATAAGCATCATAATCGGGACAAAGTTCAATTACTTTTGCAAAATACATTTTGGCAGCTTTTAAATTCTTGTCGGATTTTTTTATGCTGATACTTCCCAATAAAAAATAAGGATCAACATAATCGGGTTCTATTTCTATTATTTCTCTTAATATTTTAATTGCTTCATTGTATCGAAAAGCGCTGTATTCGTTCACTGCTTTTTCAAACATACGCATCGCTTTTTTATTTTCTGTCTTTCCACAATTTGATTCCTCATTCTCCTGTGCAAATACATTTGTATAATGCATCAATAAGAAAAGGAGTAGGATGTTTCGTATCACCATTTAGTTAGTAAGTTTGTATAATTTATAATTCAATAAAAAATAATTAATAGCAAAAACATCATATTTCTGGTAATGGAAATAAACTTTATACATTTTATTTTCAGTTGACCATGAAATTAGAATTTAAATACGTTTTTACAATAAAGTTGTAGTTTAGTTTAGCGTTTTAAAATAGTAGAAAAAAAATCTATTCTTACTTTTTATAGTTAATTATTTTACATTACTTTACTACGAAGCAAGA
>CAIUKU010000373.1 GCA_903899825.1 uncultured Bacteroidales bacterium
TCTATCGATGCTGAAAGCACTGATATACAAATTAACCTGACAGCGTCCGAAGGTCCTGTCAGCGTTAAAATCCCTTAACTAAACGACATTGAATTAATAAAATTAAAATTCCTATAAAATGTGTACACTCTTTTCCAAAAAATCTACACTTTGCCTTTTTGCAACACTTTTGCTTACTATTGGCAATACTTATTCTCAAGACATTACGCCTGCTGAGGATGAGGCTATTGTTAAAGTTACTGTGAGTTCAATTGATGGGAAACCGAGAAAAAAAGATGAAATCACTTTTATCAGTGCTAAGTCAGGCAAAACATTTAAAACCATTACCAATACCGATGGAAAATCAATGATACTGCTCAAAAAAGCTGATAAATATGATGTATATTACAACAATCTGAACGAAAAAGAAAAAGTACAGCAGTTTGAAATACCTCAAAGCGAAGGGAAATATACCCTTAATCTTAGCTTGAAATATGACCCGCCACGAACCATAACACTGAAAAATGTTTTTTTCGATACAGGAAAAGCCAGCTTGCGTTCGGAAAGTTATGCTGCTTTGAATGATTTGTTTGATGCATTGAAAATGAAACCTGAAATGATAGTAGAAATTGCAGGACATACTGATAATGTGGGCAGCAAATCAGCCAACCAACAGCTCTCTGAACAAAGAGCTGTTAGTGTTAAAAAATATCTTACTCAAAAAGGAATCGATAGTAAAAGGATTATAGCCAAAGGCTATGGTGATACAGAGGCTGTTGCTGACAATGACTCCAATGATGGTCGCCAACAAAACAGAAGAACAGAAGTGAGAATTGTAAGTGAGTAGAAGTTGGAAGACCGAAGACTGAAGTTGGAAGAGAGGAGTTGGAAGAGAGGAGTTGGAAGTTGGGATTACGGAGATAGAATTTAGAAGCATGCAAACACTTAACAAACATAAAAAACATGAGATTACCACTTATTATATTTTTTACGTTGATTTCATTACAGGCTTATAATCAGACAAGATTTATTCATGTTTTGGTAGCACTTTGTGATAATGATAATCAAGGAATTGTTCCGGTTCCAAAGAAAATAGGAAATGGACAAGACCCTGCAAATAATCTGTACTGGGGGTGTGGATTTGGTGTTAAGACATTTATTAAAAAACAAACAGACTGGAAATTTATTAAACAAATAGACCATCCTACAAAACAGATATATGAGCGGCTGATTTTTAAACATAAGGATTCTTTGATATATTTGGTAGCGGATGCTTATGATGGAGCAAAGATAAAACAAACTGTTACCGATTTTTTGAACTATTCATCCGGACTCAATAAAATTACCATGGATTTAAATTCGGTAAAAATCAGTGCCGGAGGAAATGCAGATCTTATTTGTTATGTTGGTCATGATGGATTAATGGATTTTTCATTAGATAATTATCCATCGCAGTCAGATAAAAAGAAAAGAGAAGTTGTTATTTTAGCTTGTGCCAGTAAAAATTATTTTTCCAGTCATATAAGAAAAACTGGAGCATATCCTCTGTTATGGACAACAAACTTAATGTGTCCGGAAGCATATACCTTAGATACTGTGATTGATTCCTGGATAATTAATGACACACAAGATATTACAAGAGAAAAAGCTGCGCAAACTTATAATAAGTATCAAAAATGTGGGATAAAAGGTGCAAGAAATCTATTAGTAACAGGATATTAAAAATATTCGTTCAGGGTAATTTGGCATTTGCTCGAAGATGGAAGAAAGAAGTTGGAAGCACGAAGTTGGAAGCACAGAGATAGAAGTTCGAAGAATCACTAAAACACTTAATCTTTTATGAGTTTAATAAACTTATTTTGATTAAGACTGTAGAAATGAATCACATAAACTCCAGGGGTTAATCCCTGTAGCTGAACAATAGCGTTTTCACTGCTTAATTTTCCTGCTTTAATTGTCCTGCCAGTCAAGTCAGAGATAATATAGTTCAAATTTTTGAAAGGCGTTGTCACATTAACATTAATCAGTTCAGTTGCAGGATTGGGATAAATTGTAATGGCAAGTTTAGCTTCATTTTCCTGAATATTGGTTGTACCCCAAATCATATCCACAAACTCAGGATGATCGATGAAGGGATTGCGATTGTGTTGATAATAAGTATAGATAATATTATTACGGTTGCGTTCCCAGTTATCGACAGTATCTTCCAAATGCCATTGTAATAAATCCGATAGTTTTGCCATGATGGGTAATGGATCGTTGTTATTAGCAGGTATACTCTCTATTATTTCAAGATCAGGTTCAGCGTTTTCACCTTCGTATCTGGTGGCCATGTAAAAAATCATGCGTGCAATATCCCCTTTGTCTTCATCTCTTGGTTTCCAGACCCATTCGGATGAACTTGTAAAAGAACCGGTTGGAATCCCATTGTAAAGATAAGGTGTAGTGCAGTTAGCAAAATAACGACTGTTACGGGCTGAATTTACAGAACCGTTGATTGGACGGATATGGTGAACATCTGTTCCTGCCGGTGGATCAGTATCAAAACCGCCATGTACTTTTGCCCATATATGTTCCCTTTCCCATCCATTCCCATTGTTGTATTCCTGTGCTGCATTTACTGAATAGCCGGTATATATTTCAATTACATTGTCAGCATTATTCGGGTCCCTGTCAGTTTGCTTTAATATATCCCAAACATCGGTAGTATCAGCTGTATATTGATATTGATTGTGTCCTTTAATAATATTGTATAAAGCTGTTTTTAAAGCAGTTCCTGATAAATTAGTAGCAGGCTGGTAATAATTGGCAGGTATTTGAGCTTTTAATGCAATGGAACATAAGAATATAAAAGCCAGAAAAATATTTTTAGGCATGCTTTTCGGGGAATAAGATAATAATTTTTGTAAAATTACTCAATTAAAGAATGCAAAATACAAATCCATAAAATGAGAAATATCAAATTTTAAACAATATGAAACGAGCCATGTGAAAATATTCACACACACGAGGGTGTTTATTAGGCAAGTTCCATCGGCGAAATTAGAACAGAATTAATAAATTTAACAAACATAACAATACCCATTACAGTAATTTGAAAAATATAAACAGATGAAACATTCATCTCGCTTAAAAAGAGAAACAAGAGAATGATTATTCAAAAAAAACCTAACAGGTTTTAAAAACCTGTTAGGTTTAAGGTAAATCAAATTATTGAAATACTGATAAAAAAAAAGAAGTTATTTCCTATTCCATTGCTACCGATCATTGCGGCATAATGTAAACATTGGAAATCATATAATTAACCGTATCGTTTAAAATAATCAGGTTTATTTATTCAGCAATAATTTACCTGTATTGACAACATCATTAATGTACAGTTTAAAGAAATACAATCCTGTTGCATAATTATCTGCTGAGAAAAGGAATAAATGTTTTCCTTTTTCCTGTTGCTCATCTACAGCATGTAAAAGTTCCTTTCCTCTAAGATCAGTAATAATTAGTTTTACCTTAGAAGATTCTGTCAGGGTATATGATATATTTGTTGCTCCAGTAAAAGGATTTGGTGAGACATTAATATTAAATAAATTCGTATTGTTTTCATCAATTCCAATCAGGTTGTAATCAATAACATTCGATTTATCAACAGATTCACATCCATTCAAACTGACAATTACAAAATAACTACCATTTTGAGTTGGAATATAGGTATTTCCGGTAGCTCCGGGGATTAAACCATTAGAAAAACTATACCATTGATTACCGTTAGCTGCATCTGAAACCAGGGTATTTCCTATTTGAGTGATGACAGCTATAGGAGGTGTTAAATTTACAATTAACAACGAGGTATCTGAAATAGCTGTATTAACTGAATTACAATTACTTAAACTACAACGGTATTGATAATTGCCTGCATTTGCAATTTCACTTACGGTCATCATTGCAGTTTTTCCATTGGTATAGGCAGCTCCTGCAGGAGTTCCATTGGTTACATTTGCCCAGTTACCGGCATTGTTGTATTGCCATTTGTAACTAATAGGTGTAGATCCTGTAACAGAACTAACAGAGAATGAAATACTGCTTGAAGGAGAACAGGATGTTTGTGTAGTAGGAGCTTGAGCGGTCAATGTCAGCGGAATACATATTGTTGTTGCATTTCCGATCAAAGCAGGTGTTTTATAACATTTTGTTGTTGCATTGTATTCAAAAACAGCAAAATGATAAGTAGTTCCTGAAGCCAGTGATGAAAGATTGACAGAATTTCCGTTTCCATTGTAAACAACAAAATTCCCCGAACCTATCTGTGTACTGTTTCCAAAAGCAGTATCTGCTGAATAAGTAGTTCCGTTTACAGGGTTCGCATTTACAGCTTTGGCTGCTCTTGCAAAAACCAGAACAGCATCTCCATTTCCACGTGAAAATCCTATTGTCATTGAATAATTTGTCAAAGCTGATGAAGTAAATGCAGTAGCTTGGGTTGCAGGCGTTGTACAGGGTAATGGGAAGCTTACATCAAATGAAATAGTGGTATCGGCATGGCTCACATTTGAAATTTTCAATCCACCTATTCCTCCGCCTTGTAAAAAACAGATTGGATTTGTAGTATCATTGAGAGCAGTCCTACCAACATCAGAAGAATAATGAGCGATATTTGTATTACCGTCTACTGAAATTGTTCCGTCGGGTCTGTAGAGATATATTTCATCGGGAGGTCCGTTTGCATTGCCGTTTAAAGTAGTATCTATCCTGTATACAATCAAACCGGAGCCCGGAAGGTTAGCTTCAAAAGTTCCTGCTTTATTCCGGTATTCAAGCATAAAATATTCACTGGAAGAATAAGGAGAAGCAATTTTATAGCAATTGTTCGTAGACGAAGCCAATGGTTTCAATGAATAGGTTCCGGATGCAGTAATTTGAGGAATGGAGCTGATCCAGGTATGATTGGTGTATTTCCATTTCATATAGGCCAGCATGTGACCGCCACCACTTTCCATCAAATCCCAATCTCCGACTGGTGAAATAACACCCTGATTTGTATAGTGATACAAATCCGGAGACCCTAAGGCATGAAACATTTCATGGCAAAGCGTTCTTACTGAAACCTGATTTTCGGGTTGAAAAGTATAGCCATTTACTTTTTTACCGTTGATATAAACATTTTGGGAATACAATGACCATCGGTGCGCCCATAATAAATTGCTCCATCCTCCGCTATTTCCTTTGATAATAAAGCAAACATTATCAACATTGTTATCTCCGTCGTTGTCAATATTCAGAGATGCTGGAACGGCTGAGTTTATATTTATCCAGTTGATGGCATCGGCAAGTAGCTGATGCTCTCTTGCAGTACGTTCATTCGTTTTATAACCATTTGGATTGGAAGTTGCATTAAATGGTTGAAAATAACTTCGTGGATGAACATCCTGATAGGATAAACTGCTGTTTAAAGGACAAGCAGGATAATGTGAACTGCTGATGGTCAGATTATCATAAGAAACTTCTTTGAAATAAGATTTAAGTGTATTCCCTGTTGGAAGATTTAAATTATTATCATAAACTTGCCTGATAGTTGAAAATTCATCATCATTCGAAAACCGTATGTATACCACTAAATTATTTAAGGTTCCGGAGTGTGGAGCTCTGACAGGGCCACTACTGCTTTCAATTTCAGCATCAGACATGGCATCACGAATGTTTTGATACGCTTTTTCTGATATTTTAGCCCATTTACTCAATCCTTGTTTTGAAGGATTTACAGTGTTCACTTTATATTTACTGGCTTTTAGCAAATCACCGTTTTGTTCTGCATAATAATAATATCCATCCGGAGCTTGAATAAATGTATATCCTTGCTGATCATGTATCCAGTTATAAAATTCGTCTCCGGAAATAAAACATTCGATGCTGATTCCATTGGGCTGCGTTATCACATAGGGGAGTTTTTCAAAATAAGCAGCTTTGGTTATCGATAGCACAAAAAATAATACAAATATAATTAAGATTCTTTTTTTCATAATAAGTTAAGTTTAAGCATTTAAAATACAATAAACATTTTGCATTTTAAAATGTAAATTTACAAAAAAAAAATGAAACGAGCCATAAGAAAATATTCTCACATACGAGGATGTTTATTTGGCGAGTTCCATCGGCGAAATTTGAACAGGATTAATAAATTTAACAAACATAACAATAACCATTTCAGTAATTTAATAAAATATAAACAGATGAAA
>CAIUKU010000374.1 GCA_903899825.1 uncultured Bacteroidales bacterium
ATTTGTCACATTGAATACGCCATATAATATCATTCTCGGTTTTTAAGAATATTATTCGTATGGCTATTTCATTATTTGATAATTATTTTATTGTTTTATTTTATTAAATTTTCACAAACATTTGGTAAACCTTTTTTTATGGCATCATTCAACATCAGAATGTTTTTCTTTTGTAATTTATCACATTTATAAAGTGCTATAAGCGGATTTTTGTTGATAATTTTACTCATCAATTCATCTTTTGAAGGAGTTGCAGCTAATTTACTATATTCTTCGTAGGTGTAGGTTAAGAAAGCAACATTTTTCCCAATACCTCTGTTGTCTAATAAAAACCCATTTTCAAGGCGTGTAGGATAAGCAAGTTCTCCATTATAATAAACATCTTTGATATCAGGATATGATATAATGTCTGTTTTTTCATCGTTGAGCACTACAGGAACCCTTTTATAAAAATCTTCATTGGTTTTATAGATTATAACCGGAGCTGTTACTTTAGCAACTCCCTGAGCAGGAGTGATATTTTGCACTACGCCTTGTGTTGTGTTTTTATGGCATTTACAGGAAAGGAATGAGATTGTAGTAAATACAGATAAAAAAATAAATATTGCGTTTTTCTTCATAAAAAAAAATTTACAGATTAAAAGAATTGTAAAATTACAAATAAATACAAGAATAGTTGTTATGAAATTCCTAAATTTCAGAATAATTTCTTCTTTTCAACTCATCTTTAATCAGATTCAATTCTCTTCCTGTTTGTCCTGCAATTGAAGTATTTTCCTGAGCTCGTCTTATTAAATAAGGCATTACGGATTTAAGCGGACCATAAGGAACATATTTGGCAACATTATAGCCATTATGAGCAAGATTATAGCTAATGTGATCACTCATACCTAATAGTTGGGCAAAATATATATTTTTATCATTCTTTTCAATATTTTTTTCAGAAATCAGGCTGACAAGCAAAGCATTACTTTCTTCATTATGGCTTCCGGCACAAAATGAGATAAGGTTATTTTCAGCCACACAAATTTCCAATGCTTTGTCATAATCTTTATCAGTATACTCTTTGTTTATATGAATAGGTGATAAATATCCCATATTCTTAGCTCTTTCACGTTCTTTTTCCATATATGCACCTCTTACAAGCTTTAGTCCAATAAAATATTGTTGTGCTTTTGCCTGCTCAATATTCATTTTTAAAAAATCAATTCTATCATGGCGATACATTTGCAATGTATTGAATACTATAGCTTTTTGTTTATTGTATTTCTGCATCATTTGAACAACCAGCATATCGATAGCATTTTGTATCCAGCTTTCTTCAGCATCGATAAAAACAGGCAATTCTGCCTGAAAAGCAGCATTACAAATATTATCAATTCTCAATTTAAGCTTTTCGAACTCAAGCATCTCTTCAGAATTAAGTTCCTGTGAAGAATTTAACTTTTCCAGCAATGCAAAACGGGCAATCCCTGTAAGTTTAAAAACGGCAAATGGAATATTTTTATTGGTTTTAGAAGATTCTATTACTTTTAATAATTCAAGCATGACAATTTCAAAATCTGATTCTTTATTGTTTCCTTCAGCAGAATAGTCAAGAATAGAACCTATTTCATTTTTACCTAATGCTAGAATTGTTGATTCACATTCAAAAATAGTTTCTCCACCACAGAAATGATTAAAAACAGGTCTTAATATCCATTTTATCGGAATTTTAAAAAAAATTGCAACAACCAGCATTAAACTGCCAAATTTTACAAGCCAGGGCTTTTCAATAGATTTAAATAAATATTTTGCGTGAAGGAGTTCTTTTTTTGATTTAGATTTAAAAGCAATTTCTGTATTGTTAAACTGTATCATCGAAGCTTTTTTGAATATTATACAAAAATAATTATTATTTTAGCCATCGCAGCTTAAAAATATGTTAATTTTGTAAGCCTATGGACAAAATAATAAAAATTATAGAAAATCCTTATCCTATTTATATCGGAGAAATCAATGCATTTGATTTTGAGCAGTTTCAGCAGATAATAAAAGCTTTTTCTCAAGTTATAATTATCGTAGATGAGCATACAAAATTATATTGTTTACCAAAATTAATGAGTATTCCTTCATTTAGATCGATGAAAATTATTGAGATTTCAAGTGGTGAAGCAAGTAAAAGTATTCATAAATCAATTGAAATATGGGAAACTTTTACCGAAATGAATTTAGACAGAAATTCATTAATCGTTAATTTAGGAGGCGGTGTAATCAGTGATTTGGGCGGATTTGTAGCTACTGTTTTTAAGCGTGGCTTACATTACATCAATATTCCTACTACATTACTTGCAATGATTGATGCATCAATCGGAGGTAAAACAGGCGTAAACTATAAAGGATTTAAAAACCAGTTAGGCATTTTTGCTGATCCTGAGGTAGTTTTTATTGACCCTTCATTTCTTGAAACATTACCAACACGGGAACTACTGTCAGGTTTTGCAGAAATAATAAAACATGCCCTAATTATGGATGATGTATTATGGAATATGATATTACAAATCAAACCTGAAAAAGTACTTGATAATTCAGAAATCATAAAAAGAGCAGTTTATGTAAAGAGTAATATTGTAAATACAGATCCTTTAGAGAAGGATATTCGTAAAATATTAAATTTTGGTCACACCATTGCTCATGCGATTGAAAGCTTTTCGCTGGCAAATGACAAGAATCCACTTTTGCATGGTGAAGCTGTTGCAATAGGTCTGATATGTGAAACTTATATTTCAGTTAAAAAAAATGGTTTCGATGAAAATCAGGCAGAAATTATTTATAAATATATTCGAAATTTGTTTCCCCTTTATAAAATAAATCCTCAAACTATTCCTGAAATCATTGATATTATCAAACAAGACAAAAAGAATAAAAATAAAAAACTCAATTTTACACTTTTAACTGAAATAGGCAAATCGCTTATCAACAATGATTGCGATGAAAACCTGATAACTGAAAGTATTATTTTTTATACCAATTTTCATTAAATTTTGACTACTTTACATTTTAATAAACCAACTAAAGAATTAATTGGTGAAATTTATTTACCAGCTTCCAAAAGCATAACAAACAGGGCTTTAATACTTAATCATCTCAGTAATAATGCTTTCTCAATTATAAATCAATCAAAAGCCCAGGATAGCATATTGCTTGACTCATTGTTAAAAGAAATAATTATTTTTTCAAGGCAACAATCTATACGTGAAATACATACAGATAATGCAGGAACTGTATTTCGCTTTCTTACAACTTTGCTTTCTATAACAAAAGGTGATTGGATTTTAACTGGCTCTGCAAGGATGAAACAACGTCCAATTAAGGGTTTAGTGAATGCATTGCATCAAATTGGAGGCAGTATTTCTTACTTTGAAAAAAAAGGCTTCCCTCCTTTGCTTATTAATGGCAAAACTTTAAATGGAGGGACAATTGAAATTGAGGCAAATACAAGCAGTCAGTTTATTACTTCCCTTTTACTGATTTCAGCATTTTTAAAAGATGGTTTAAATATTATTTTCAAGGGCAAACCAATCTCAAAGCCATATATAAGTATGACTTTGAAAATCCTGGAATATTTTGGAATCGAATCTGAAATCAACGGATATGGAATCAATATTAACAAACAGGTTTTCAAACCTAAAGATATTTTGATTGAATCAGATTGGAGTGCAGCAAGTTATTGGTATGAAATGGCTTCCTTTTCAGAAAATGTGGATATAAAATTAATCGGATTGACAAAAAACGGATGGCAAGGTGATGCAATTATTGCTGAATTATTTAATAATTTTGGTGTAAGAACAGATTTCCTTAGTGATGGAATCAGGTTGACCAAAACAAATTCAATTGTTAAAGAATTTTCTTTCGACTTTACTGATTTTCCAGATATAGCTCAAACTGTTGCAGTTAGTTGTGCAGGCTTAGGAATTAAAGCTGAATTAAAAGGGCTGGAAAGCCTTACTGTAAAAGAATGTAACCGACTTACCGCGCTTGAAACGGAACTAAATAAAATTGGATGTAAAGCATTTACAATCAATAATAATACTTTAAAAATTGAGCCATCAGACATAAAAACTGAGCCCGTTATTCATGTATATGATGACCATCGGATGGCAATGAGTTTTGCTCCCCTTGCAATTTTACACCAAAAACTCAATTTGGATAACAAAGATGTAGTAAAAAAATCATATCCTGATTTTTGGATTGATTTGCAAGGCGTTGGATTTACAATTGATTAATAATCTTTTTAGGTTTTAATGAATACTCAAAACATAATAGGTTTTGATAACAGGTTTGGTTTAAAATCATTGAGATAATAGCAAACTATTTATTTAAGGGATTTTATTTTTTAAGCAAAAAATAATTAATTTGTTAAATATACTTGCTATTGCTATAAAAATCAATTTTAATATTTAGCACATTAAAGTTCTTATTTATCAACTGATTAAAATATTGGCAATTTAATCAAATATTATTGATATATGTCAGTTTTTGATTTTGGTTTTAATAAAAAAGTATTTTTACATCCTATTTACAAACAAATTTAATTTTTCAAGTATGGATAAAAATTATGCTGAAGAAAATTTAACAATAAAAATCAATATTTCCGACAAAATTGCAATTCTTACCTTATCCAGACCAGAAGCACTCAATGCATTAAACTCATTGGTGTTTTATGAAATTGACAGGTTTTTAGACTCACTTGAGCAATTAAACGAAATCAGGGTTTTAATTATAACAGGAGAAGGAAAATCATTTGTTGCTGGTGCCGACATTTCGGAAATGTCATCAATGAATCAGGAAGAAGGATTGGCATTTTCATTGAAAGGTCAGAAAGTATTCCAGCACCTTGAATCATTAAAGATACCTGTAATCGCAGCAGTTAATGGATTTGCACTGGGAGGTGGCTGTGAATTGACAATGTCATGCGATTTTAGAATTGCCAGTACTAAAGCAAAATTTGGCCAACCTGAAGTAAATTTGGGATTAATACCCGGATATGCCGGGACACAGAGGCTTTCAAGACTGATAGGTTTAGGAAACGCATTGCATCTTTTGATGACCGCTGATGTTATTTCTGCTGAAGAAGCATTTAGAATCGGTTTGGTACAAAAAGTAGTTGAGCCGGAGGAATTAATGAATGTAGTAATGGAATTAGCGCAAAAAATTGCGATGAAAGGAAAGAAAGCCATTGAAAATGTTAAATATGTAACCAGACATGGCTATAATATTCCATTTGATGATGCATGCAAATTGGAAGCATCCTATTTTGGCAATTCTTTTGGGAATGGAGAATCAGGTGAAGGAATGAAAGCATTTCTTGAAAAACGCAAACCTAATTGGTAAAATAATAATATTCAATATATTAAACAATTAAAAATGAAAAGTAATGAATTATACAGATAGATTAGAAAATGTATCGGTTTTAGGTGCTGCCGGGAAAATGGGAAGTGGGATTTTGCTTCTCACAGCCATTGAAATGGCTGACTTAAGTCTAAAACCAGATAACAAAGGAAAGAGCTTTGTTATCAATGCCATTGATGTTTCAAGTGAAGCATTGTTTGGCCTGATGAAATACATAAGAACTCAGGTATTTAAGGCTGCTGAGAAAAAAATTATTGCACTTCGTGCTGTTTATCACCACAGAGCAGACTTAATTGAAAACAGTGAAATTATCAACCAATATGTTGATGATGTAATGCTGTTGATCCGGCCTTCAATTCATATAGAAGTAGCTTATCATTCCGGATTGATTTTTGAGGCCATCAAAGAAGACCCTGCATTAAAAGTTAAACTATTTTCACAGATTAATGAAAATAGCATCAAACAACCCTGGTTTTTTACAAATACCTCTTCCATTCCAATCAATGAACTGGATAAGAATGCAAAATTAAACGGCCGTGTATTGGGTGTTCATTTCTATAATCCTCCGGCTATTCAAAAACTGGTTGAAATCATCAAAGCTGAAAATACGTTGCCCGAATTAAGTGAATTTGCTTTGCTATTTTCAAAAAATTTAAGAAAAACAGTAGTCCCATCGCATGATTTTGCCGGATTTATCGGCAATGGCCATTTTATGCGCGATGCCTTACATGGTATAAATGAAGCAGAGAAATTGAGAGCCAGTTATTCTTTTGCTGAATCAGTTTATTTAATTAACAAAATCACTCAGGATTATCTAATCAGACCAATGGGAATTTTTCAGTTGATTGATTATGTAGGAATAGATGTATGTCAATACATTATGAGTGTTATGAATCCTTATTTACCAAATGAAGATTTACACAGTAATTTACTGGATAAGATGATTGAAATTGGTGTAAAAGGAGGTCAGAATGCTGATGGCTCTCAAAAAGATGGATTCCTTAAATACGAAAAAGGCAAAGTGGTTGCAATTTATGATTTAGATCAAAAGGTTTACATTCAAGTTGATAGCTTTCAACAAAATTGCGACCGTAAATTAGGTGAAATGCCGGCTACTGTAAAACCATGGAAAGCTGTTGTTGGAAAACAAGGAATGGATGAATATTTCACATCCTATTTTCACGAAGTAAAAGCCATGTCTACAATGGGTGCCGGAATTGCAAGCAATTACTTTTTACGATCCAAAGAAATTGCCGAGAAATTAGTTGCTGACAAGGTTGCATTTACTGAAGAAGATGTAAATACTGTCTTAAAAACAGGCTTTTTTCACGCTTATGGTCCCATCAATAATTTTATGAACTAAAAAAAGGGAGGAAATTTTCATGCAAAAATTAAGAAAAAAAATATATATGGTAGCCGGATACAATACCATCTCAATGGGAACCGGCAGAAAAGAATTCAATCCAAAAAAGGAACGTCCCGGTATTGAAGAATACATGAGAGAAGCCGGACAGGCAGTAATTAAAATGATAGGTGGTGCTCAGAATGTAGATGAAGCAGTTATTGGAAACTTTATTGCCTCACGATTCAACAGACAGGCTAACATGGGGGCTTTTCTTCCTTACATTGATGAAGGATTACGTTACAAACCTGCCGTCAGGGTTGAAGGAGCTTGTGCTACAGGGGCTTTAGCGCTTGTCACCGGTATAAGATCAGTGCTGGCTGAAACTGCTGATGTTGTTCTGGTTTTAGGTATTGAAGTTCAGAACACAGTAAAAGCAATTTACTGTGCTGATTTTTTGGCAGCTGCAGGTTGGGCAAAAGAAAGAAAAGATGGACATGCTTATTTTTTCCCCGGAAAATTCAGCGATAGAGCCAAAGAATATTATGCTCAGTTTGGTAAAGAGAAAACACGTCAGGCAATGGCTCAATGGTTTGCAAATGCTGTAGAAAATGCACGTTTGTGTCCTACTGCCCAGGAACACCACAATACAACCAAAGATTTATTTGCCTTGGGAATGACTGAACCCAATCCAAAAGGTTTTCTCGACAGTTTAAATGTGTTTGACTGTTCAAAGGTATCAGATGGCGCTTCTGCTATCGTTATTGTTTCTGAAGAAGGATTGAAAAGAATTGGAATACCTAAAAGTCAGGCTGTTGAAGTAATAGGTTTCGGTCAGGCCCAGGAAGATATTACAAAACCACCATCAGACCACACCAAATTAAGCACTACTGAGGTTGCAGTTAAAAAAGCTATGGAAAATGCTGGCATAACTAAAGAACAACTGGCAACTGTTGAATGTCATGATTGTTTTACGATTGCAGGCATTATGGCTACCGAAGCCATTGGTTTTGCTGAACACGGAAAAGGACCTGACTTTGTTTTGGAAGGTCACACCAAACGTACAGGAAAAATACCTTTTAATACTACAGGTGGATTGGTAGGATGGGGACATCCAACAGGAGCAACCGGTGTGCATCAGGCAATAACAATATGGGAACAGTTGACAGGTATTGCAGGCGATTCTCAAATAAAAATAAATGCTGACAGACCTTATGGTTTAACAATAAATATGGGAGGAGACGACAAATCTCTGGTAGCAATTGTTTATAAACGTGCAGAATAGTTTTTAATTAATTGCTGCTAAGAAAAATTATGAAACAATCAACTTACTAAATAGCTGAAAATAACTATTGGTATTTATTCATACTTTAGACATTCTAAGTAGTTATTGTTATCTATGCGCATAATAGTTTATACATGAACAGAATCACCGACTTATTCAACATTCAATATCCAATCATTCAGGGAGGAATGATATGGTGCAGTGGCTGGGAGTTGGCTGCTGCGGTCAGCAATGCTGGTGGATTGGGTTTAATTGGGTCGGGTTCTATGAAACCAGAGGTATTGAAAGAGCACATCAGAAAATGCAAACTCGCTACGCCCAAACCTTTTGGCATTAATGTTCCTTTACTTTTTCATGGAAATGACGATATTTTCAGGATGATCATCGATGAAGGTGTAGATATTATTTTTACTTCTGCCGGAAATCCTGCGAAATGGACAGCTTTTCTTAAACAAAAAGGGCTTACAGTCGTTCATGTAGTTGCTAACTTAAAATCTGCAAAAAAATCTGAAGATGCCGGTGTTGATGCCATCGTAGCAGAAGGATTTGAAGCCGGAGGTCATAATGGAAAAGAAGAAACTACTACGTTGGTATTGATTCCATTGATAAAAGAACAGCTTAACATACCTTTAATTGCAGCAGGAGGAGTTGGTACAGGCAAGGGAATGCTTGCTGCTTTTGCGTTGGGAGCAGAAGGTGTTCAGATAGGTAGTAGATTTGCTGCATCCCAGGAATCCTCTGCTCACGATAATTTCAAAAAAAGAATCATCGAAACAGAAGAAGGTGGTACCATGCTTTCACTAAAAAAACTGATGCCGGTTCGTTTGATCAGGAATAAATTTTTTCATGATGTAGAAATGCTGGAAAATATGGGTGCTCAATCTGAAAAGTTCGAAGAACTGCTTGGAAAAGGACGTGCAAAACTTGGGATGTTTGAAGGAAATCTGGATGAAGGTGAACTTGAAATTGGACAAATAGCGGCATTGATAAAAGAAATAAAACCTGCTTCAAAAATTATAGATGAAATTATGCAAGAATTTAAAACAGCAAAACTTGAATTAATCAATATAGCTTTCTGATGCTAATTGAAATAAACGGACATATTATCAATTATGAAATTCTGAACAAACAATTACCTGATTCGGAAAAAACTGTATTGGTATTTTTACATGATGGACTGGGAAGCATCAAACAATGGAAAGATATTCCCCTAAAGATTTGCAAAGCCGCTCAATTGAGTGGAATTGTATACGATAGAGTTGGATATGGATTATCTGAATCAAAAAATAAGAAATTAGATGCTGAATATCTGCATGATGAAGCATTGATATATTTGCCTGAATTGCTTTTGAAACTAGGCATTCATAAAAAAGTTATTTTAATAGGTCATAGCGATGGAGGCAGTATTTCATTATTATTTGCATCCTTTTTCCCTGAAAAAGTACTAGGTGTTATTTCAGAAGCGGCGCATGTTTTTGTAGAAAACATCACCTGGAACGGCATTAAAAATCTAAAAGCTGAATATCAAGCAAATCCTGTTTTAATGAAGAGTCTCAAAAAGTATCATGGCAGTAAAACGGATCATCTTTTTAACGAATGGACAGATTTGTGGCTCTCAGATGAATTACGAAGCTGGAATGTGGAAGCACTTTTAAAAAACATTACAATTCCTGTGTTAGCGATTCAAGGTGAAAAAGATGAATACGGAAGCTTTTCTCAGATAGAATCCATCCAGCGAAATGTAAATGCAGCAGTTGAATTGCATTTTATTCCCGATTGCCGACATTTTCCTCATTTCGAAAAGGAAAAAGAAGTATTGCTTATGGTTAATGAATTTATTAATAAACAAATCAAAATGAATTTAGCATAAATACTTTAGATAAAAAATGTATCAAATTCTACTTTACATTCAATTAAAAACAAACAATTAAACAAATATAATTATGGATTTCAAATTTACAGAAGAACAGGAAATGATTCAGCAAGCTGCAAAAGACTTCGCTGAAAGAGAACTTTTGGCAGATGTTATCGAAAGAGATGACAATGCCATTTTCCCTAAAGAACATATAAAAAAATTGGCCGAACTTGGTTTTTTAGGAATGATGACTGATCCTAAATATGATGGAGGTGGAATGGATACTGTTTCCTATGTTTTGGCAATGGAAGAAATATCAAAAATTGATGCATCAGTATCGGTAGTGATGTCTGTATGCAATTCTCTTGTTAATTGGGGATTGGAAACATACGGCAACGAAGCTCAAAAAGAAAAATACCTTAAACCTTTGGCTAGAGGTGAAAAAATAGGTGCTTTCCTTTTATCTGAACCTGAAGCAGGTTCTGATGCAACTTCACAGAGAACAACTGCCGAAGACAAAGGAGATTATTATTTATTGAATGGTACCAAAAACTGGATTACCAATGCCAATTCGGCTTCAACTTATTTAGTGATTGCTCAAACCTATCCAGAAAAAAAACACAAAGGTATCAACGCTTTTATCGTTGAAAAAGACAGCCCCGGTATCACCTTGGGACCTCACGAAAACAAAATGGGAATGCGATCATCTGATACGCATTCTGTGATGTTTAATGACGTAAAAGTATCCAAAGAAAACCGCATAGGTGAAGATGGTTTTGGGTTTACTTTTGCAATGAAAACACTCGATGGCGGTAGAATTGGTATTGCCTCACAGGCATTGGGAATTGCATCCGGTGCTTTTGAACGTGCCTTAAAATATTCAAGAGAAAGAAAAGCTTTTGGAACTGAGATTTTTAACCATCAGTCCGTTGCTTTTAAATTATCGGACATGGCTGTTAAAATTGAAAATGCACGTAATCTCTGCCTGAAAGCAGCCTGGTTGAAAGATCAGCATTTACCATATGGTACAGCCAGTGCCATGGCAAAACAATATTGTGCAGATGTTGCAATGGAAATCACAACTGAAGCCGTTCAGATTCACGGAGGTTATGGATATGTAAAAGAATACCATGTTGAAAGACTGATGCGTGAAGCCAAACTGACTCAAATTTATGAAGGAACTTCAGAAGTGCAGAAAATTATTATTTCAAGAAGCTTGTTGAAATAGGAGAATGAAGTCCGAAGACAAAAGTCGGAAGTATTATTCTCCATGTAATTAAATGAATTTTAAAATAAACTATAATTATTAAACAATAAAGATTGTAAGTCTGAAACCTTACTTCGGTCTACAGACTTCAGTCTTCTAACTTTTAAAATATGAAAATACTTGTTTGTATAAACAATGTTCCCGACACCACTACAAAGATAAAGTTTGTAAACAATACAGCTTTTGACTCAAATGGTGTTCAATGGATAATAAATCCATGGGATGAACTGGCTTTGACAAGAGCCATTGAAATTAAAGAGGCTCAGCCTTCTGAAATTGAGAATATTACTGTAATCAATGTAGGATTAGCAGAAGCTGAGGCTACCATCCGTAAAGCATTGGCTATAGGTGCTGATAATGGCATTCGTATCAATTATGATGCTAAGGATTCCTTTGCTGTAGCTTATCAATTGGCTGAATATATCAAAAAAGAAAACTATGATATTATTTTGTGTGGAATTGAATCCTCTGATTACAACGGTGCCAATGTTGGAGGAATGTTAAGCGAAATACTGGAGTTTCCATCCGTGTCATCAATATCTCATCTGGATATTAAGGAAGGTAAATTGATATTGAAACGCGAAATTGATGGTGGACAGGAAACGTTATCTACTCAGCTTCCTTTTGTTGGAATTGTTCAGAAAGGGATTACAAAAGAGCCAAAAATTCCTTCCATGCGTGGAATCATGACAGCACGTACTAAACAACTGCTGGTAATTGAAGCTGCTTCATGTGAATCATTAACTGATTTCATTGAATTTGAATTACCCAAACCCAAAGCTGCCTGTAAGAAAATTGATCCTGAAAATGTTCGTGAGTTGGTTCAATTGTTACACAACGAAGCAAAAGTCATTTAATAACAACAGCCAGGATGGCACTAAGACACATAAAGTATTTGAAATTTCAGGAACTTTTAGTATTTTAGTCTCTCAAGGCACTAAAAAATAAAATTATGTCAGTATTAATATATACAGAAAATTGGGATGGGAAATTTAAAAAACTATCCTTCGAATTGGTTTCTTATGCCAAAGAAGTAGCAAAGAAACTTAACACAACCGTTACAGCTTTATCTATTGGAAACGTTGAAGAAACTGAATTAAAAAAACTAAGTATTTATGGAGCCAATAAAATAATTACTGTTACCAATGCTAATTTAAGTGGATTGAACAACCAGGCATATACTTCAGTAATTGCTGAAATTACCGTTAAAGAAAATGCATCAGTCATTGCTTTTGCACATAACAATACAGGAAAAGCAATTGCTCCCCGTTTATCGGTTAAGCTTAAAGCAGGATTAGTAACAGCTGTAGTTGCAACACCAATTACAACAGAACCTTTTGTAATTGCAAAAAAAGTATTTACATCCAAGGCTTATGCAAAAGTCAGCATTAAATCTTCCATAAAAATTCTTACCTTATTGCAAAATGCTTATGGTTTAAATGAATCACCCGAAGCATTCAATTTAGAAACTTTTGAACCAATATTGAATGAATCCATGCTTAAAACTACAGTTCTGGATGTCAATAAAATAAGCGGAAAAATACTTTTAACGGATGCAGACATTGTAGTTTCAGGAGGAAGGGGCATGAAAGGTCCCGAAAACTGGGGACCCATTGAAGAACTAGCCTCACTCCTGGGTGCAGGAACTGCCTGTTCACGACCTGTTTCCGATGAAGGATGGAGATCTCATGATGAGCATACCGGACAAACCGGCAAGATTATTGCCCCAACCTTATACATTGCCTGTGGAATATCCGGTGCTATTCAGCATTTAGGAGGTGTTAGCAGTTCCAAATGTATTGTAGCCATCAATAAAGACCCTGATGCACCCATATTTGAAGCCGCTGATTATGGGATAGTCGGAGATGTTTTAAAAGTACTGCCTGATATGATTACTGCAGTAAAAGAATTGAAAGCATTGAGTTAATTTATTATCAACCTGATTGAGATTTTTTAAATCTGCAATTTATTGATAACAAACATTTTTTATTTGCCAAACGAATAGTTTGAATACAAACTATTTTTTGAACCCGTTGATAACAGATATCAACGGGTTTTTTATTAAATATTTGTCTAAAAATTTGAAAATCAGGTAAAAAATTTGTATATTTGTAATCTCCTAAATGTATAAAAGTTAAAAATATATTGTTTACATAATTATAATGTTTAGTTTATAAATGGAAAATAAATAATTCTCTTTATTCAATAATTAAATCAACAAAAATGAAAACAATAAAATATGTATTTATAATTTTACTATTCTCTTTGATATCAATGCTAATGAATAGTTGTCAAGATTGTGAAGGAGAAAATCCCGAAATAAGAATTTCAAATAATGGTACATTAACAACATCTGTGCTGATTAACAATACATCTGGTAATACTGTCAATAGCATCAACAACGTGCAATCCGGAACGATATCAGCATTTAAAAGCTGTCCAACAGGCGGATATACTTTAATAATAAAAATTGGAAATAGCAATCATGTGTATAGTTTGAATATGAGCAAATGCTATTACTATGATATAAAAATTAAAGCAGACAACACCTATGAAGTTTCCAGTATTAACAGAGAATTACCGCGTGTAAAAATCTAAGAAAACATAATTTTTGGATAGAATACCACTAATTTTAAATTATAAAAGAGCTTCCCTCCTATTTTTATAATACTTCTTCATTTTCAGATAAGCTAAAGCCAGCAATGAGGAAATAACTGTAACCCCAACAAACCAAAACACACTCTGCACTAAATTTTGAGTTTGAAAGATCGCTGTGGCAATATTGCCGATGATGATCCATTGAATGACATAAACTACCGTGACATTTTTTCCTGTCCAGGACAAATAATCAATTAGAAATGAATTTCTTAATAATTTAGACATATAATTGATGAGTATTACATAGATGATCATAAACCCAATAACCCATAAGAAAAAAGTAAAACCATGATGATAATAGGTAGGAAGATCATTGGAAATATTAAAAGCATAAGGTGAAAAAATCAGTATTATTATACTCAACAAAGCTGTGATAATCCAGTGAACAGTTGTAAATGAGTTGAAGTAGTCATGGAATTTATCGTAAATCAATTTGAAAACATAACCGGCCAATACATAAGAGAACCATGGGAATAGCGGGAAGTATGAATGATCAATATTAGCGGCAAAATACGCTAAAAAGAAACCTTCTGTAGGAATACTGTCATTAATAAAATTACCTAAAACTGCAAACAACAGCATAAGAGAAAAGTAAAAAAGCAAACTCTTTTTAGAAATCAATTGTAAAACAGCCAGTAAAATAATACTCAATCCGGCCAATGACAATATATCTGCTCCAAAAATAAAATGCAAAGGATCCAAGTCATACTTCCCCTGAAAAATGGTTACAAACAGATGAACTGAACGTCCGATATTCAACAATATCCCAAGAAAGAATAAACTCAACCCTCTTTTTAAATAAAAAGCAAAGGATTGTCGGGATGCTGCTAAAAAATAACCCATCACCGCTACAAAAACCGGAGCACAAAACGGTCCGCCCAGAAAATAGAAAATTCGTCCGATTATACTGCTATTGGCTTCTGCGGAAGCAAACTGTTCCATGATATGAACCTGTATCATAAAAATAACAGCCAAGCCTTTAAGGATGTCAGCTGTTTGGTTTCGGGTATTGGTTATTTTCAAAATTAATAGTATTATTTAGCAATTTTAATTATGCAAAAATTCTTTAGAATTGAATCTTTTGCTATAACAAATGTAGTGTTTTATATTTATTATTAGTTATTTTTTTTTAATTTCATAACCAAATGAAATTAATGAACTTAAAGAAGCAATTACAGTTCTGCGATCATACTCTTTTTCGGATTCTGAAAGCAAATTGTAGGGAATAAGACTCGGATGTTCTTTTAATACATCATTCCGTTTTTCTCCAAGCTTCCATCCTTCATTGATTCTGCCAGCCGCCCAGACTTCATGAACATTTTCAGCAATTACTTCAATCAATGCAATTAATTCGTCAGAAAAATCTCTGGTAGAAATCGGAATAGGCTGTGGGATATATTTTTGCATAACAATTAATTTATTAAATAATTTTTTTTGTATAAATTCCTTCTTTGATTAATTTATAAATATCGGTGATGGATTCATAATCATATTGATAATAATTTTCGCTAAATCGCTCTCCTACCATTTTAAGATCTTCCCAATTCACTAAACAAGCATGTAGTTTTCTGATTTCATCTTTTTGAATATTGGATTCATCCGGAATTTCTTTCAGTTTCCATTGATTCCAACCATTAGCATAAAGTACTGCATTCCAGCTCATATGCTCCCCTTTTGCTAAATTTTCCATTTTCTCTATCCCAAGATGGTTTTTAAATTCATCAACATTATTCATTTGTATTATTTCATCCGTTTTTAATCCTGCCATTGATATTTTAACATAAATATGCTCTGCTTCAGAAATATTGGAGGATTGTTCTGTTTTTGAAAGATCTTCCCAGGATTTTCTTTTATGCAATGGCTTTTTGAAATTATAATATTCATGTATTTTTTTTGCCAAAGCTTCAAAATAGCCTCTTACAACGATAGCCTCAGTGAATATATCCATCGTTCTTCCAAAAATAAAAATATTTACCGATAAAGAAGTTGCAAACAATTGCTTATAACTATCATTGTTTTTAACCTGAGCAATGATTTTCATTTTCTTTTTTGAATTTTTTAGTATAAGTTGTTGAATGTCCATAGCTGTCTGTATATTCAATGCATCATCCCCTAAATTAATTACTATGTAATCTAGTTTATTCATGTATTGCCTGATTAATTCAAAAAAAACAGTGGTTCCTGCTTCAGTTTCATAAAAATCAATTTCAAAATTGGAAATGATCCCGGGAAAACTGTTTGCGAATCTTCCTTTTTTTGCTTGTACAGATTTATCAATTACTACAGCTTTAAACTTAGATCCTTCAAACTGACCATATTCTATTAGCTTTCTCAAAACAGCATTCCCAGTTTGGTCAAATCCAATAATCATTACATTAAAATCTGAAATGGCTATCGCTTTATTTGTATCCTTTTCAATCCAATCAATTGGTTTATGTTTAATGATCAATTGTCGGGCTGCAATTTCTGAATGGTTGAGTAAATTAAACTGAATACTTTTGGATACTTCCTTCAAACTGTCATAAAAAGCTTCTTCAAAATCAGTACCATTGGTTCTGATATGCATTACTAGTTTTTGTTTCAGAACTGATGTATCAATCTCATTCAGAACTGAACGTGCCATATTCATATTCCATTCTTCTTTTGAAGTTAAAAAATACAAATGAGAGGAAGATTTGTATACTTTTTGGATGAGTCCTAATTTATTAAGGTTTTTATGATCTGAATAAACATTGTGAGTATGAAAAATACCTTCTTCACTTTCAAGCTTCAAACTTTCAATAATGGATTCTCTATTGATGATCAATGCACCGCTTTCTTCCAACTGAAGATACAATGAAGCGTCTTCATCTTTATCAATTTTTTTAATAAAAATAACCTGAGATTTCTTATTCTTTTTGATAATATCAATTGCCAAAGAGAGAGAAGCCTCATTTACACCAATAAAAATATGATTTTCCTTAGATGAGTTTAGCCAAATCTCCATTTTTGTTATCATTCTTTTACCGAAAAGATTTAACAAAATAGATATTGAAATGAATACTGCAGATGAACCTATAAATGAAAACCAAAGTAAAAAAGCAGGATCTTCCTTGATAGATTCCGGAACCTCAATCAAATCATTACCCAACACAAACAAACGACCTGCAGAGAAGATTGCACGTAATCCATCCGTTATGATACTGGCTATATCAGAATCTTTCTCATTACCAAAATGATATCCTATAAAATAAATAGTCCATCCAGCGACAACAGTTAATGGGAGCAAAAAATGTTTGACGAAATGCATAAAACCATTACGTCGTTTGTAATAAATAAATAAATAACAAAATATTAATAAAAGGACATAAATAATTATTTGAAATAAAGCTTGATTTTGGTTCATAAAATTTAGGTTTAAAATTATTGATTTAGTAAAGATCGAATTTTAATTATATCAGGATGTGTAATCCCTTCTTTTTCAAGTTCATATAAATCCTTAAGAAAAGTTTCTTTAAATGTTTTTGAAACATCATTTGGATATTCTTTTTCTTTTAATCGCTGATATATTATTTTTGCATTTTCAAATTTTCCCTGAAAAAGCAGTGCCAGGGCAAGGTTTGATTGTATCCAGAGCTGTGAGCTATCAGTTTGAATACCTTTAGATGCATAAGCTTCTGCTTTTGCAAATTCTTTTCTACTAATCTGAATCCGGGCAATACTACCATAAGTTTTTGAAAGGTCAGCATTAAAAATTTCAGGATTTTTTTTAGCTAAGGTCTGTCTGATTTCCAGGGCTTCAATGTAATTAATTTCAGCAATATCGTATTGCTTCATTTCATTCTGTATACCGGCTAAATAATAAAGTGTTTCAGCCATATCCTGATTGTATACCTCAGGATTGATTTTGGCCAATGCTCTAAATATATTTAAGGCTTCAGTGAAACTGACTTTAGCTTTATCATATTGTTTCATTTCTTTTTGTAATTCAGCCAAATAATTAAGCACTTCAGCTACATCCCGATTATAAACCAAAGGGTTGACTATAGCTAGTTCCCTTCTGATTTGTAATGCTTCTTTGAAATTAATTTCGGATGTATCATATTTCTTTAAATCTTTTTGTAAATCTGCTAAATTTATTAGCGATTTGGCTAAAAATATATTATACACCTGTGGGTTAGTTATAGCAAGCTCTCTTCTGATTTTTAAAGCCTCAGTATAATTGGATGCTGCTTTGTCAAATCGTTTCATTTTTAATTGTAAAACAGCCAGATTATTAAGCGAAACACTAACATATAAACAATACAACTGAGGATTCGATTTTGCTAAATCTTTATATAAATCCAATGTTTCTGTATAATTGGCTTCAGCTTTTTCATACTGATTTGTGACAGATTGTAAATTAGCCAGATTAATAAGGGTATAAGCCAGATTCATATTATAAATCCTTGGATTGGATTTTGTAAACTTTCTGCATATTTGTAAAGCTTCAGTGTAATTTGTTTCCGCCTTGACATAATTTTTCTGGTTAGACTGTAAATTGGCGAGATAATTAAGTGCTTTTACTAAAGTTATATTATAAGACATAGGATTGGCTATTGCTAAAGCCCTGTTTATTTCCAACGCTTCTATATAATTTGCTTCTGCTTTATCGTATTGATTCATTTCACATTGTAAAATAGCCAGGTTGTGAAAAGTCTCAAACAAATCCTGATGATAGAGCTGAGGATTGGTTTTGGCCAACGTCCTGTTTATTTTTAATGCATCATTATAATTAGCTTCCGCTTTATTAAACTGATTCATATCAAATTGTAAAGTTGCAAGACTATTTAGTGTTTTGGCTACATCTGAATTATAAATCTGAGGATTGATTTTGGCCAAAGCTCTGTTTATATTTAAAGCCTCTGTATAGGCATATTCTGCCTTATCATATTGATTTATATCAAAATACAGAAAAGCAAGATTATTCAGCACGGTCGATTTGTTATGATCTGTTTTAGCGTGGGTCAATGCTTTATTCAGGATGTTTATTCCTTTGTTATATTGTTTTTGTTTATTAAGAAAGACTGCAAAAGCAAATACATGGTCGAAATTTGATGTATCAGCATTCATAATTGTTTCAAAACATTGCTCAGCCTCCTGAAAACGAAAGCTTGTTACATAGAGATCAGCCTGAAACTTTAATTTATCTATATTCTGCTGAATAATATTTTTCGATTGTACCCTCATCACTTCCCCCTCATTAATAAGATGTTCTGCTTTGATTTGTTGTATGTTTGCTTTTGTAATTTCAGCTTCTGAGTTAACAGTTTCTAGTAAAAGTATGGCTTCTTCAATATTTCCCTGTCTGAAAGCATCGAATGCCTTTTGGTGTATTTCAGAGCAATCATCAAAATTCTCGCGGGCAAATTTATCTGACAATTCCTCTAATTGTTTTTGTTGGTTTTGGAATTGTTGTGCAAGACTATCAGCGAGTTTACTAAACGTTTTAACATCTATTTCTGATTTATCTAATTGCTCTTTCAAAAGTTTATTCCTATCATTATATCCTTTCGTTAATCCAGATAAAGAAATATCGTAATATTTCAGTGTGTTTTGGGCAATTATACCTTCTGGACACATTACAATTTTGGTTCTTTCATTTAGATTATTTGTTATCAACCAATTGTTCACCAAATCTTTATTAACAATTTCATAGCCTTTTTTAGATATTTCAGAAACAATAATCCTGTCTCCAGCTTTTTTGTTTGCAAAAATTAGCTGAAACAAGCCTGCATTGTCAGTAAGTTCAGGGGTGCTGCCCAATGCTTTTATCTGCACTCCTTGTATAGGTTTGTTGCCACTGTTTTGTTCCGTGACAATCCCTTTTACTGTAATCTGAGCATTAAGTAAACCCGATAACAATAACAAAACGAAAATAATTATTCTTTTCATAATTAGTATATTATTATTTTAGCAGCTTTCTTATTTTAGCCATATCTGAATGTTTGATTCCATTTTTTTCAACATCATCCAAATCCTGCAAAAAGACATCTTTAAAAGTTTTTGTTTTATCATCAGGGAACTCTATATCTTTTAGTTCGATGTATATTTTTTTAGCTTCCTCATATTTCCCCTGGAAAAGAAAAGCCATCGCCAGATTGGTTTGCATCAATAGTTGAGTGCTGTCGATTGCTATCCCTTTTTTTACAAATATTTCAGCTTCTTCAAATTTTTCAGTTAATATAAGATAATAAGCAATATTAGAATAATTTAAAGCCAATTCTGTATTTAATCTGGTATTGTTATTGGCTATTGGCATTAAAATATTCAGGGATTCGGTATAATAAGCTAAAGCTTTATCGTATTTTCTTTTTTCAGCGTTCAAAATAGCATAATTATTCAACGCTTGAATTATCTTCATACTATAAGCGTTAGGATTGACTTTAATTAAGTCTCTATAAATTCCAATCGCTTCATTGAAAATGGTTTCTGCACTTTCCGAATTTCCCTTTTGAAACTCCACAAATGCATAATTACAGAGTGTTGATGCCAAAGATGAATTATAGACCTGTGGATTCAATTGAGCTAATTCCCTTAAAATTTTCAGTGATTCGTTTAAATTAACTTCCGCTTTTTCGTATTGCTTATTATTGAGTTGAAAAGCAGCAAAATCGCCCAATAGCGACGCTAAATCGGATTTATAAGCTTTAGGATTATTTTTTAATATTTCCCTGTACAAATTCACTGCTTCGTTAAAACTGAATTCAGCACTATCATTTAGTTTTAATTCGGATTGCAAAACAGCAAAATTCCAAAGACAAATTGCTAAATTTATATTATGCTGCAATGGATTCAGTTTGATTAAATCTCTAAATATTCTAATATTGGCTTGAATATTGGCTTGAGCTTTTCCGTATTCTTTCATTTTACGCTGTACTTTAGATAAATTACCAAAACACATGGCAACGTATGGGTTATATACTTGTGGATTTGTTTTGGCTAAGTCACTTTGAATTTTTAATGCTTCCGAATAAAAAATTTCTGCTTTTTCATATTCTCCAAAGTAAGACGACATACTGCTTTTGCCAAGTAGATCTGAAAACGCCTGAACCAAAGCATCAATGCGGTCGGGTGACTTTGCATCTTGCGGTGTCCATATTGTCATCTGATCCTCGAG
>CAIUKU010000375.1 GCA_903899825.1 uncultured Bacteroidales bacterium
ATTATGATATAAATAAGATGTAAATACGGATTGTCCCACCATAATATAAATCTCAATATATTTTTTTGCATTGGTGTTGCATTCTATTGTAAGATTGTCTTTTGTCGGATTGGGGTAAATATTTACTTTAAATCCGTTGGTATTAAACTCATCTATACCAAGCAAATTTCCACTTATTGCTATATTGTCAAAACTAACGGTAAGCCAATTACTACTACAGTTTGTATTCCTATATCTAATAGCTATGTAACTTAAGCCACTTGATGCAGGTAAAATAATATTCGTTTTAATATGAAAGGTGTCATCATTAATATACTCATTACCCCTAAAGTCAAACAAAAGTTGCTTAGAGATTGCTAATGAAGGATCTTGTGATGCATTAAGCAAGTAAATTGCAATAGTGTCACCTGAAAGTGGACTAGAAAATCCGGAAAAATTATATCTAATTGAATCTAATTTACCGCCATTTATAATTGAAAATGCTGGAGAAACAAACCAGTTATCAATTACCGTAATCCCGGATGACGGTGCAAAACTGTGTCCTATATTAGAAGCCATATACCAATGACAAAATGACACTTCAGCTTTTTGATATTCTGTCCAACCGGCTTGTTGCACTGCATTTTCAAAACCTGAAAAATAGGGTAATGTGACTTGTGCATTTAAAGTGATACTTAAAAGGGTTATAAAGCCCATAATTGTGATACTTTTGATCTTTTTCATTTTTTTAAAATATTTGATTTACCTACTCGTCTGGCTTTTCAGTTTCGCCCTTTTTTTAATGGTTGTTGGTTTTCATTTTGCTTAATAAATTGATTTTTTGAATTTAATATTCTTATTATCAAGTTATCATTATTCAGGCATATAAACTGCACCTCCACATTGAGTAAATTTTGTGTTGGCTGTTAATGCGAATATATATTCTTTTATAAAAAGGTTTAGTAATCGTTGGAATTCTCTTTGTTGGGCTTCAGAAGGATTGCTTTCTGCATTTCCGCGAAAAATGAATAAAAAATAGTCAATTGTACCATCATTGTTAAAGTAAACTTTGTTGAAACTTTGAGTTTTCTTTTCCCATTTGAAATTATTTTTTGAAAGATAATTGCCTAAATCCTTCAAAAGTTTGGAATAGCTCTGTTGTAGTTTTTCCTGTTCAGTATCAGTTTTAAATATTGCATGAGAAGTATCACTATTTACTGCATTTTTATAAATGCTATCTAAATGCTGCATAGATATACCATGTTTTTCAGCAGACTGAAAAGGTAAAGCGATAGGTTGCCCGTAAGATAGATGAACAGTGATTAACATAATCAAGACTAAGTAAAATTTCATTGTCAAATTAATCTTTAATTTTCCTGCAGTTTTTAATTCAGGAATTTGTTTTTCTTTTTTCATTGTTTATTTTTTTAATTATTTAATTGTACAAATCAATGCCCATATAATCATTTTCGTTTTGTATGCAAAATCCGATTGTAGGCATTTCATGATTTTTTTATTATTTAAATATTTGATTTTTATACTAATATGGTTTTTATGTTTCGTTCCGTTTTTAGCTGATTTCTGAGCTTCACTTTCATTTTTTTCAATATCTGTTGTAATACAACATTTCCACTTTTATGCCCTTTATTGATAAACTTTTCCATGGCGTTCTGGCAGGCTGGGTATTTAAAATCATTTCATGTCAAATCGCTAAACTGTTTATTTCTTGTTGTTTATTCCAGCTTTAAAGAATAATTCTTCTTTAAGGATAACTATATTATCTTCTGCAGCTTTTTGCAACGAAATGATTATTTGTTTCTCATGATAAATATTTTCTGATTTAGGTTTGGGTGGCAATTGCGATAAAAATTTTTCATAATATTCAATTGCTTTCTTTTTATTATTCATATAATACTGATAAAGTGATGCTATATAATATAGGTATTCAGGTTTGGGATCGAATTTATATGCCATTTCATAGCATTTGAGTGCCTCTTGATAATTTCCTAATGCGCTATATATTGCTTGTTTGTCGAAATACAGGGATGAAAGCACTTTAGGGTCGGGTTGCAATAGGGAATCAACTTTGTTGAAATAGTATAATCCGGCTTTGGGGCTAGGTGAATTTATGTATGCTTTTCCAAGATAATATGTTGTTTCAAAATCTTTAGAATCAAATTTATAAGCAATAAGCAAATGTTCTTTTGATTCTTTATACATTTCGTTTTTATATTCACTAATTCCCAGATGTTTCAATATAAACTTACCGGAATCGCCCTGCTCAAGCAATTTGTTGAAACAATCAGCTGACAATTTAAAATCGGCACTGTTGAATGATGCAATGCCTTTAATTCGTGTAAACTTTTTATTTCCTTTATCATTTAGAAGAACAATATCACAAATATCAATTGTTTTCTCATAATCTTTTTTTTTAAGATAGAGGTTTGCCAGTTTATATGCATTCTGCTGGTCGCTTGGGTTTATCAGATTAAGCTTTTCAAATATCTTTGCAGCAGCTGCCATACTGTCAATTTGATTATAATTATCACCAAGTTGTGAGAGATATTCATAATTTAATGAATCCGTTTTAATTTTTGCATCTAACAAACTGATTGCTTGCAAATAATCGCCCTCAAATTCCAAAACATTTACAAGCTTGACGAAAACATCACTTTTATCAATATATTTATATAATAAAGGCTTAAGCAGTGGATATTGCCCTGTTTTATACAAACAATCTAAAAGTAATTTTTCAAGTTTCTGATTATTTTGATGTTTTTTGAGCCCTGTATTTAAAACATTAATTGCTATTAAGGTCTTGCCGAATTTATCAGCTATCAGTGAATTCCAATAATAATCATTCGCATTATTTAATCCTTTGGTTTTAAAAAGGATACTATCATAGTCGCCTTTAATAAATAAAGTCTCATAGCTTTCCTGTGAAGAAACAGTAAGGCTGATCAAGAAACCTATTGTAATAAATATAATTCTTATCATTAATTTTTTCATTTTACAGTTATTACAACATTCCCTTTTTTATATCCTTTTTCAACATAGCAATGAGCCTCTGCAGCTTGGTTTAATGGATAGCATTTATCGATAACAGTTTTGATTTTCTCTAATTCAATAAGTTCCTTGATGAATCTGAGATCTTCTGGTTTTTCGTTCGATAACACACAGATGGCTTTCTTGCTACCAATCATTGAAGTCCATAGCATAAGAAAAATCTGTTTCATTTTAAAACTTACAAAGAGACATCTTCCTTTATTCGCAAGCACTTTTTTACAAGCTGTAAATGAACTTTTTCCCAAAATGTCAATAATAAAATCATAGGTTTCGCAACTGTTGGTGTAATCTTCTTTGGTGTAATCAATAACCCTGTCTGCACCCAGAAATTTTACGAATTCTAATCTAGGTGTACCACATACTCCGGTTACCTGAGCTCCATAATATTTAGCAAGCTGAACTACCGCAGGTCCTATCCCACCGGAAGCTCCAATGACAAGTACTTTTTGTTGTGGTTGAATATTGATTTTTCTGATTAAATTTAAAGCCATAATAGCTCCGTAAGGAACAGCAGAAGCTTCTGCATGCGACATATTTACCGGTTTTACAGATACGATGCCATTTTCTTTCATACATAGATATTCTGAATAAGCTCCCATTCCAGGCCCACAATAACCAAAAACCTGATCACCAATCTTGAATCCTTTAACATTTTTACCAACGGTTTCAATTTCTCCTGCAAACTCACTTCCCAATATCTTGACTCGCGGTTTATTAAAACCAAAATATAGCTTTCCAAAAAGCCAAAAGATAAATGGCATATTAAATTTCCGGGGAGTAATTGATTTGAAATTTCGTATTAACAGGTCAGCGAAATTGACTGGTGTTGCATATATTTTTATAAGTATTTCATTATCTTTGGGAATAGGCTTTCCAATTTCTGCGACCTGAAGTACTTCAGGTGGTCCGTATTTGGTTAAGATTACAGCTTTCATCTGTTTAAAATTTGTTATTTGTCTGTATTTCATTAATTTGATTATCTTAAACCTAACAGGTTTCAAAAACCTGTTAGGTTTTCCCGGAATAATTATCAGTCTGTGTGTCAAAATTGTTTTGTCATAAATGTTTCATATGTTTATTAAATTGCTGAAATAGTTATTTATAGACTAATCAATTTTATTGTTTTTTTACACTATTTTCTACCATCTTCATATTATCAATGTCTAATTTTTCATACACAAAATCATTCCACTTTCTCAACGATTTTTCGTTTTCGCCGACATTCACTTCTTTAATATATTGTTCTGAAATTGTATTGAGATTTTCAATGGTTTTGTTATAAATTTCATTAATCTGTGACAAAGTAAGATTGCTTACTTCGAGTTTTTGCTGCATTTTTCTTCTTTCAATTTCCCATATATCAAAATAAATATTAAAAAAAGCATTTGAATAAAAATTCAGTAACAGATGATAATAAGTCTGTTCGCTGTCGAATACAGTATATGATTTGCAAAGCAGCGAATCGCCAGATTCAACAATGTCAAGCAAAATTTGAACTTTTAGCTTATACAAATCACTTCTGATACTTGAGTTAATTTTTTCTTTGGAGTAAATTTTAAAATTATCACTTTTTAACTTTGGCACTAAACGTTTACGTGAGTTCCAAAAAGGATAATAAAATTCTAAGTGTCCGGGGAGTGAATCCCTGCCGGGAAGGTATGCTAAAAAATTACTACTGTAATTCCCTTCCCTGTAATTAATAAGTTCACCCTGATTAGACAATAAGCCATAGTCCTGCTTTTGTTTTTCAGTCTGAATCATAACATTGTTGCTGTTCCAAAAAGCCTCATTGTATGGAAAGAATGAAATTTTTTGATAATCATCTCTACCGAAATACATATCGGTATATTCGAAATATGGCAGTATAAACGGTTTGTCGTAATCATAAAAATACATGATACTTTTTGATTTAATTTCACTTACCAGATTCTTCCTGTATAGGAAAATAGTGTCTTTTCTGCTGCGATAAGTAATACTGTAATTAAAAACAAAATGATCAGGGAATGTTAGTTCGTCATCACTTTTATAAGTATTGCAAATGTCAAAAGAGACATTATAAATTGAGTCTCTTGGAAATTCGGGCAAAAAAGGATGTATAACAGTATTTTCAGCTTTAAGATATATTTTTAACAAATTATACGTTTCACTTTCTATCCAGGCTTCGCCACTAAATGAATTTTTACTGTTGTTTTTTGGATGAAATTTAATGGTATAATATTTTCCATCAAAATAACCAAGCTCGATAAAGAAGTTCTTTCGCAATCCTCTTTTGTTTAACTGCAAAGGTATTTTCGGAAACATACCATTGTCATTAGTCAGCGATATTTCACAGATTGCTTTTGAGGAACCCATATTTACAAAATAATTATCGTTGGAAGCAAGAGCAGTCCTGCCATTCTTAAACCCCAATTCATCAACGCTACTTCCTTTAAGCTGAGCATTATAATAACATTCAAGCAATTCAACTGGTTTTTCTTCCTGTAATTGTGTAATGTCCGTTTTTGAAACTATCCTATGATTGTCCGTTGGATATTCTACCGAAAGTACTTTTGAACGTGTTTCCAATGCAAAATATAATTTAGCTGTTCTTTCTGCCTTATTCTTTATTAGATTCTTCCGGCATTTCTCAATAATATCATATAAATATTCGTCATTTGCATGAATAACGACTTCCTTTAATAAAAGCTCTTTTTTCTGCAGATATATTTCTTGTTTCTGAAGTAATTTTGATGCCTGAATCGACTGTTTTTCATAACCTATATAAGATATCAGCAATACATCTGAGGCATCAACAGTAATGCTGAAAGCACCATCAATATTTGTTATAACACCTTTTTTACTTCCTTTTACAGCAATATTGCAAAAGCCTAATGGCTCTTTTGTTTTCAAATCTTTTACTGTTCCTTTTATTGTGGTTAGGCTAGCTTTTTCAACATGGGCTGGAAGCTCTTTGATATGAAAAAGCAAAACTTTATCAGCATTAACTTTATATCCGATTTGTTTTCCATTAAACAGAATCTCAAGAAAATCTTTAAGAATCATTTTACCCTTACTAAAACTAACTTCATAATTCAGTGAGATTTCACTCGAATAGGCAAATACAATCTTTTCTTTCTGATGTATTTTATCTAAAATTTCCTTTGCAGTTCCCTTAAAATTATTGAGCTTTATTTTATGCTCGAGTATTTCTGTTTGAGCAAAACTTAATTTGAAAAAAAAGAGAAAGAAAATAATACCAATTGTCCATTTAGCTTTAAATTTAAAAAAGACAACTTCCTTATAAAAAAATAAGATAAAGAAGAATGTTAATTTTTGAATTTTCTTCATTATTTTTAAATTTTATAAAAACGAATTTTCGATAATTTGCAGGAAAATAAACATATACAATGGATGAAAATCATAGTCGAAAACTGTATTAGCTTTATTAACATGGGTTTAGTCAATTCATTTATGCTGGCTGGTTTGTTCAATATTGCTACTTCCAGTCAAATCATGAGGTTTTACACTAAATCTATCATTCATAATATAAACTGTGAGAAAAATGAATGCTATAAAGGCGAGCAAAATAAAAAACTGACTTCCTGAGGTTTTTTGAATATCCTGTTTTTGTTTAACTTCACAAACTTCACCCGGGCAATATTGTACTTTTTCTTTAAAAAAGAGCGGATAAAATTTACATCCCAGGCAAATTCCAAAAACTGATTCAAAAAACAGGAATATCAGACAAATAAGACAAATAATTCCAGTAATTGCGCTATAAGCATTTACGATAATAAAAAAGATGAACATGCTGGCTGCCAATACAACTCCAATGATCCATGCAAACTTTTTTTGGGCTGCACCAACATATTCGGGTGTTTGATTTTGAACTATCAATCGTGCAAGAATCAAAGTTGGCGAAAATTTTGGACTGATAAAAACCCGTATCATAAAATCCATTAGAAAAAATATTACTACATACTTTATAGGAATAAAGTTATCATTAAACAGCACAAACATTAAGGATATAAAAGTAGCTAAAAACAAGATTCCAGCTGCTGCTCTTATTTCTCGCTCATTTAAAACGGGGATGTTGTATCCTTTTACATCTTCACCGAATTTGAATAGTTTTTTCATTTTTATTTTTTTTAGAAATTGAATTTTAAGACGTTATTATTTATTAATTTGTTACAGTTACTACCACATTTCCTTTTTTATGTCCTTTATCAACATATCTGTGGGCTTCAACTATTTGATCCAATGAATAACATTTGTCAATTACAGATCTTAGTTTTCCCGTTTCACAGAGTTCTTTGAGAAAGATAAGATCATTAACTCTTAGCTTTGTGTTGCCTGTCATTGCAAGAGCAGATATATAGACGCCTGTGTTTGTTAAAGATTTTTTACGTTTAGAGTAGGCAATTTTGCCGACTGTATCAAAAATAATATCATAGTTATCACTACTTTTTGTAAAATCCTCTTTTGTGTAATCGATAAGTTTATTGGCTCCCAGAGATTTCACCATATCCAGGTTCGCAGTACTGCATACTCCTGTAACTTCTGCTCCAAAATATCTGGCAAGCTGTACGGCATAAGTGCCAATACTTCCGGAAGCTCCATAGATCAATACCTTTTGACCTTTCTTAATATTTGCTTTCCTGAGATTATTCAGGGCAGTTAATCCACCATTGGAAACAGGGGCAGCTTCTTCAAATGTCATATTCTTTGGTTTTATTGTAATAATTCCATTCTCTGGCAAACAGCAATACTCAGCATATGCACCAAATCTAAATTCAGTGGAAGCAAATACTTGATCTCCAGCTTTAAATAACGTTACATTTTTGCCTATTGCTTCAATTTCTCCTGCCAGCTCCATGCCAAGTGTTTTTTTCCTTGGACCCGTGAAACCAATTATTATTCGCATTATGGGTTTGAAAAAGAAATCTCTGACAGGTCCTAAACCGGGTTCAAAACGCCGGATTTTTGTATCCCCAACATGAACTGTAGTAGCATGTACTTTTATGAGCATTTCATTATCATTTGGTGTGGGTTTCTCTACTTCGCTTAATCGAAGAACCTCTGGTGGTCCGTATTTTGTGCAAATAATTGCTTTCATCTTTTTAATATTATTTCATAAATATATTCAACCACTTATATGTATAACAATTACAACTCCTTTATTAACGGCTGGTTTCAATACCTTTCTTGATTTTATCATAATCTTTCAAAGCCAGTTTTATACTGGAAATTATAATATCAGGATCATCCTTCTGTATTATATGTCCTGAGTTCGAACTATAAAAGAGTTTTCCATATTTAAGCGGATTAATCAGTTCAATCCAGCTCTTCATTTTTATATTATTGTTTATTCTAAACATTTTTTCCTGATCATATAGAGATGGTGTTTTTTCTGTATTTAAGGGATACCCACCAGCCATTATAAAATGTACGGGTACATCAGGCAAGGGATTTCGATTAATGAGCTCAAAACCGGACTTGCTGAATTCTCTTTGTGCTTTCATTTCTTCAGCAACAAACTTAGGTCCCTGAGCTATATATTCGTCAGCCCATTTGTCATATTCAGCAAAAAGGGAATCGATCTGGTTTTCAGTTAATCCAATTTCCTGATATGGTAATCTACCACTACCCGGCTTTTTGACAAAGTCGTGGGGGTCAACAAAAATGAGTCCAGCAATTTCATCGGGGTAAAATGAAGCAAAGCATCTGATGATTGCTGCTCCCCAGGAATGTCCTACAAATATGTATGGAGGTTGTAGCCCTTTTGCGAGAAGCGATTGCCGAAGCACATCCGTTATATGATTGATGGTTGGAAGTTGGTTGTCATCCTCGGAACTTCCAATTCGGGGTCGGTTATATGCGAAAACCGTATAATCATTGGATACTTCTTTTATGATCGGAAGCCAATATTCAAAATCAGTACCCCTGCCATTTTCAAATACAATGACAGGTTTTCCTTTTTTCATGTTTTCCATTCCATAAGTAATCACTTCAACTTTGAATCCATTTAGCGGTATTAAATCCAGATTAGGAAAGGTTTTCTTTTTATTTGCATGAACTGCCTCAAGTAAAGCCTTCCATCTACTATCATTATGAAGCGATATTAAATCCGGGTCTGACTTTATGTGTCCGGAATTGGTGTAATTCTTGAATGTTACAATATAATTTAAATTATACAATGCGCTGTCAGGGTAGTTTGCTAAAGCCCACGAACAAGCAGCATTATAACGTTCATTTAATGTGGCTTTTCCACCATTTGCTTTAAATGCATTTGAATAAGCATAAGCTGAATTCTTAAAGTCCTTTGCATTGTAAAGTGAATCTGCAGTTCTAATAAGAGCAGAATATTTTTGATTGTTATGCTGTCCAAATAAGGAGACTGTAAAAATTACAAGACCTAAAAATAATGGGGTCGCTTTCATCTGTTTAAACTGATAATAGTGGTTTTTAATAAACTTGTCAGCGTTTCGTTGTTTATTTTGTATTGTCATCTGCTTTCCAATTCTTATAAATCATTTCAAAACCTCTACATATACTCTTAAACCCTAATGAATTATGGGTTTCATTTTTAAAATGTTCAAAATCCCATTTAAACCCATCCGGTGCATACGTTTCAAGTACATCAATAAATGGAAAAACACCCATTCCCTTTTCATTTGACAATGAAATAAAGATTGATTTCTTTAAATTCTTATTGTTTTTTAAAAAACCGGGCATTTTTTTGATACAGGATTGATCATCATACCACAAACTGGGGTCAATGCATATAAATGAACTGAATAATTCAGGCTGATTTTCCAATGCATAAATAGCAAACAATCCACCTGCAGAATGTCCGATAATACAGCGTTCTGAATTTGTCGGATAGCTTGAATCAACCAATGGCAGTAATTCAGAATTAATAAAATTCAGGAATTTATCTGCTCCTCCACCTGTTGGAAATTCTTTAGAAGGTGATGGCAAATAATCTTTTTCTCTATCGTTGGAAACGATGCCTACAATAATCATTCGGGGCATAATTTTCAACATATCTGAATAATAATTCACAATTCCGAAAGTAGCAAAAAGATTATTCCCGGGATCTAAAACATAAACTACCGGAAATTTTTCATCGGGTCTGTCTTTATAGTTAAAAGGAGGAATTACTACTATCGTTCTTCTTTCGTTAAGTATTTTTGATTCAAAACTGATTTTATCACCGATAACAAAATCAGTCTTTTTTTGCTGGGCAAAGCAGCTACTATATTGTATCAAAATTAATATAACAATCAGTTTTTGCATTATTTTGGCTATCAGTATCTTCATTATCAGTCTTTTCTGTTTTTTGTTTTTTATCTGAATATTTCTATATTATTTAGCAAAGAAAAACTGCTTTACTTTAAATTAAAATTAAAAAATATTGAAACGTGAAAAATAGAGGTTAAAAGTTCATTTCTTTCATCTGAATACTCAATTGTTCATTTTATGAAGAGGGTGTAATGAGTATAATAATTTATTTTTAGTTCAATCAATGTGTATTGATAATTCTTCTATAATTTTCAAAACGCTATTGGCTTTTTTAAAAATAAACCCTGTACATTAAGTTAGGAAAAAAACCAAATGCAGTCAGATAGCCAATTTTTTCAGGTTTGCTTTCATCATAATATTCTGACATTCTGCTCTTATTGTCGGTAATGTTCATCAAATCAAGGAAGATTTCGTGAGTGGCTTTTAGTCTGTTAAATTTATAGCTTACTGATAAATTTATCTGGTAAATATTATCAAGCTTATTGTTATAGGCTTTTTTATAATCCCAATATCTGTTATTTACAGGATCAACAGCTACATTTCCTTGTGCATCTCTCAGCAATGGAATAGATCTTTGTCCTCCCTCGAAAAAAACCTTGGCATTCAGAGCAAGTGTTTGGTTCTGCTTTCTGCCAAGGTTTTTAAATTCCTTTCCACACAAAATATTTATTAAATAGTTA
>CAIUKU010000376.1 GCA_903899825.1 uncultured Bacteroidales bacterium
ATCATGGGTGCAATTGCTGCATATTCATTCTTCCCTAAAAAGCCATCCATCAAGATGGATATACAAGAAACTAATCCTAAGCTTATTGAGCAATTCGAAAAACAATTGCTATTAGTTGCTTAACCCGAACTCAGGTTATTAGCAAAACTTAGCATCATTTCATCGCTAAAACTATTTTCGATGGAGGTTACTTTCAACCGAATTGTATTATTTTCCGTATTAGATGATTTCAGCCAGCTTGGTGAAGCATGTTCTCTGGCAGCATTGTTAATACTAAAAGTTCCTGCTGTTGTGGCCTTAACCCAAAAACCCTGTGAAGAAGCTATTAAATTAGTTACACCATTGGTACCTGAAGCAGTATTTGAAATATAGGCTCCGTAATTTCCGGTTTTTGGATTCCAAATCCAGAAAGCCGTTTGATTTGAGCCGGCATTTTCAAGCATATTTCTTGTAAAACCTGAACTAGTATTCCAATTAATAGACGAAGGATAGGGATTTCCTATAAGATTCCAACCGGTATAACTTCCTGGTGTTACAGTTAAAGGAATGTTGATGGTCCCATTGTTTATATTTCCGCTAAAACTTTTAGTAGATGTAGCATAATAATTTACGGCATACCCTCTGCCTGAACTAAAATTATTGCTTCCATTCAAAAAGTAAAATCCTGGATCTTCAAAAGGAAGCCAGCTTGCATTGGTTTCGTTCCATGCATAGAAACTTTCTGTAAAAGGGCTAAAACTGGAATTAATGGCTTGATTGCTAACAGGAGAAGATAATTGATGAAATTCATCGTTATTTGTAACAGCAATAAAACATTGAATATTGTTTGATGGTGAAACCAAAGTTCCATTGTTAAGTAATGATCCGCTTCCGTTTGAATCTGATTGAATAGTAAATGTTCCGTTTACCATTAAGTCTGTTGATGTATTCAATGTTAGCCTCCCTTTAGGTGCAATTGTTAGATTGTTGCATTTGTAATTGTTTGAATTTACAATTGCTAATTTATCAGTCGGAATAAAGGCATTTGTTGTTGAAGAAGGCAGTCCGTGATCCCAATTTGCATTTGTTTCCCATGCATTTGAAACTGCAGCTGTAAATGATGAGTTTACTGCTGATGTTTTTACTGAACCATATAAAGCAGGTGTTTTATAACAAGTGTTTATTGTATAATATTCATAAACTGCATAAATGTATGTGGTTTCAGGTGACAATCCTGTAATGCTTACAAAACTACCAACTCCTTTATAAACAACGAAATTTCCGATTCCTATCTCAGAACCATTACTAAATGATGCATTGGGTGTATAAATAATTCCATTCAACGGATCAGCATTTATCATGCCTGCTTCTCTTGCAACCACTAAAACTGAATCACCATTTCCACGTGTCCATCTTATTTTCATAGAGGTATTGTTTACTCCAAAAGATGTAAAAGCTGTAGCTTGTGTAACAGGTTGTATACAAACTACCGTAATGGCAATGGATGAAGAATTCCCGTCTCCACAGTTATTATGACCTTTAACAGTAATATTACCTGAACTGGCAGTGTTACTATAATTAACGCTTATACTATTGGTTGTACTGATTCCTGTAGCACCGGCCGGTAAATTCCAGATATAAGATGTGGCATTTGGAATTGAAGGAACAGAATAAATAACAGCATTTTGGCCGGGAGCAACGATGGATAATCCGGAAATATTTCCGGCGGTATCTGGTAAAGGATTCACTGTTATAGATTTATTGGATATAATTCCATTCCCACAACTATTGTTTCCTTGTACTGTAATAATACCAGAAGTGGCAGAAGTCCCATAATTTAATGTAATCAAATTGCTGTTACTTGTTCCGGTGACTCCACCCGGAAATGTCCAGCTATAAGAAGTTGCATTGGTAATTGATGAAACAGTATATATAACATTATTTTCACCCTGGCAAACAGTTGTAAGTCCGTTTATTATTCCTGCTGCTAAAGGTAATGGATTGACTGTAATGGCTTTATTGGAAGATAAACCGTCCCCACATGCATTATTCCCTTTTACTATAATATCACCTGTAATTGCTGATGTTCCGTAATTTACTGTAATTGAATTTGTAGTACTTGATCCACTTGTACCTGAAGGTAATGTCCAACTATAGGAAGTTGCATTTATAATTAATGGAACTGAATAAGTAACGCTATTTTGCCCCTGACATACAGTTTCTAAACCACTAATTGTTCCTGCATCAACAGGTAATGGATTCACAGTAATCATTTTACTTGATGAAATACCATTCCCACAGCCATTGTTCCCTTTTACGGTAATATCACCTGAAACAGCAGATGCATCATAATTCACAGTAATTGAATTGGTAGAACTTATTCCGATTGCTCCTGAAGGTAATGTCCAACTGTATGATGTAGCATTAGTAATGGAAGGGACAACATAATTTACATTATTTTGTCCCTGACAAACGGTACCAAAACCTGTAACTACTCCAGCTGCTACCGGCAATGGATTAACTGTAATTACTTTGGTTGAAACTATTCCATCACCACAATCATTATGTCCTTTTACAGTTATATTTCCCGAAACTGCTGAAGTTCCATAATTCACAGTTATAGATGCTGTAGAACTTGCTCCTGTTACAC
>CAIUKU010000377.1 GCA_903899825.1 uncultured Bacteroidales bacterium
AAAATATAGACCCCTGAGGATGATTTAAAATGATAGATTTCTTTTCCTTTATTAACACTATATGATTGGATCAATTTTCCATTTACATCATAAATAGATAAAGTTGTTTTACCCAACCAGGGATTGAATACATCAATTGTATGATTATTATAATATATGGAAGGCATTTTCTCAACATTATCATTTATACCATTTGCAGTAAAAAAACGCAGTAAAAAACGATTTTCATTATCGCTTGTCAGAGCATTGAATGAATAGCTATTGTTGATTGATAAATCCTGTTGCAAACCGGTTTTTAAATCTTCAAGCACTACCTTATTGAATGCCTCAACACCCATAGCTGAAAAACTATAATTACCATCTGTACCGGCTTCAAAGCCTATAGGAACAACTACATTTTCTTCAACTGTGGTAAGCTTGCTGATACTCCATTTCTTATTTAGTTTACTGGAGTATATATTGGGTGCTGAGGGATATATACTGTACATTTTTTCTGCTCCTCTGTTGTTTTCAGTATTTCCAAAATTCACTTGCAATTCATCACTGTATGTATTCTGATTGTTTGTAATCTTTAAGTTTATTGTTTTCGATTCGATACCTGTATTTTTAAGAAAAACCTGAACTGCATGTTCGCATGCAGTATTATTGATTATAAAACTACCAGGAGTGTTTGCTTTTACCCAATATCCCTGTGTAGCCGCAATATAATTACTCACACCATTGGTACCTGAAGAAGCATTCGAAATATATGTTCCATAATTTCCGACTGTAGGATTCCAGACCCAGTAAGCATATTCACCTGCCCCTGCATCGGCCAGTATATTTCTGGTAAATGCTGAAGCAGTATTCCAGTTAATAGCAGATGGATAAGGATTCCCCAGAAAGTTCCAGCCTGCATACATACCCGATGAAATTGTAAGATTGCTGCTTACAGCCGTCTGATTCATATTACCGGAAAATACTTTTGTACAACTAAGCGGATAAGAAACAGCATAGCCTTTGCCGGGAACTAAATAAGCTCCGTTGTTTAAGGCAGCAAATCCGAAATCTTCATAAGCCAGCCACATGCCTGTAATTTCGTTCCAGGCATACAGACTTTGATTTTGCGGACTAAAATCTGATAGAATAGATTGGCTGTTGACAGGACTCGATAGCATATGAAAATCATCTGCAGAAGCAATATTAAAATATTTTTCAATGGTATTGCTATTGGATTGCAGGCTGCCCCAGTTGATAAAAGATGCAGTTCCAGAAGTATCTGACTGTATTAAAAAATCAGCTTTGACATTCAGGTCTTTCAATGAATTGATGGTTAGTTTAGCCAAAGGTAATATTTTAAGATGATTACATTTTGCAATATTGGCAGTATTTACCACAGCCAGCTTATCTGAACTTATAACAGCATTTGTATTCTGATCGGGTATTCCGTTGTTCCAGTTATTTCTTAGTTCCCAGGCATTGGAAACAGTTGCAAGAAACGTGGTTGATAATACCAGCGGTTGCTGAAAACCTGTGCTAAGTAATGTTAACGGTGATGAGTAGAAATTTGTAACAGCCTCCCCTATGGTAACACTCAATGAGTAATTGCCTGAAGTATAATAATCACCTGCTGTTGAAATAACATTAGTGGTAATTAGCTGTCCCTTACTCATAAAAGGCAACAGACCTATATAAAGTATTAAAATTATTATTGTTCTCATATATTTGTATTATTTATTGTTTTCTAATTCTTCCATTTTTTTCAGCAACAGATTTATAGTTTCCTGTTGTTTTTCAATGATCTTTTGTTGCTCCTGCATGGCTTTTACCATGGGGACAACAAATTCGGCATAGCGCAAGCCATAGAAGTCTTTGTCGTTTTTGGGCACATCTACTCCATGAAATGCAAAACCGGTTTCTTTTGCAGCTTGTTCAACCTCCTGTGCGATAAAACCCGTTTGTACTTCGGCAGCTTTAAGTGCATCACTTTCGGGAAGGCGTAACGAATCAGGAGTACCTGTAATAGAGGCAATAGCATCCATATCGAAGTTATATGAAACAGGGCGTAGTTTCATAATAAAATCCAAACCCGCAATGTTTTCTTTTATATTGGTTTTGAACCTTGCATCTGAAACATTGGTCCAATTGGCATAACCGCCAATGCTAGTTACAGAACTATTTCCCAGGCGTACCTGATTGCTTGCAGAAACATAGGCATCATAACCAAAACTGGAAACATTGGAAAGATTATTATAGGAAGCACCAGCATCCTTACCAACAAATGTACCAAATGAAACATTTGACAGCAACGAAGCTGCCTCAGAACCTACTGCGGTATTATTGGAGCCGTTTGTGATGTTTATTAATGCGTATTTTCCAATGGCAGTATTATTATTACCAGTCTGATGTATAGCGAGAGCATTAGATCCGATAGCTGTATTATTATAACCGGAAGTATTATAATATAGTGCAGCGTTACCATTGGCGGTATTACTATAACCATCAGTATTATAATATAGTGCACCTACTCCAGTGGCAGCGTTGGATGTACCTGAAGTATTGGAATAAAGAGCCTGATCTCCAATGGCTGTATTCCACTGTCCGATATTGTTTGCAGCGATAGCACTTCCTTTTAAAGCTTCGTATCCCACGGCAGTATTAAATGTTTCACGGCCGTTAGTTTGGTTATCAGCATTTCCCATTGCATAATATCCTATTGCTGTACTTCTACTATTGGCAAAGTTTTGCATAAGAGCTCCCACCCCACTGGCAGTATTTTTGTTTCCAGTTGTATTATAATAAAGTGCCGCAAGTCCATTGGCAGTGTTTTGTCCTCCGGAAGTATTGGAATAAAGCGACTGATCTCCAATGGCTGTATTGTATTGTCCTGTATTGCTTCCAGGATTTGAACTTCCCTTTAAAGATTCATATCCAACAGCAGTATTAAAAGTTTCACGTCCGGCGGTTTGGTTATCTGCATATGCCATTGCACCATAACCGATTGCAGTACTTCTACTATTTGCTTTGTTGTTATAAAGTGCATATGAACCATAAGCAATATTTTTATCACCTGTGTTATTCCAATTCAAAGAACTACTTCCGCAAGCAGTGTTTTCGTATCCAGTAGTATTGTTCCAAAGTGCATAGTGTCCATTGGCTGTATTATAATTACCATCATTTGAATAAAGTGCTTTGTATCCGCTAGCTACATTAAAATTACCTTCGTTTAAAAAAAGTGCCTGATATCCATTGGCGGTATTCTGATCACCTGAAGTATTGGAATAAAGAGCCTGATATCCATTGGCTGTGTTTTCATCACCTGTAGTGTTGGAATAAAGTGCCTGATCCCCAATGGCTGTATTATATCGTCCGTAGTTGACAGTAGCGTCAATACTCCCCATGAGTGCTTCGTATCCTAGGGCTGTGTTAAATGTTTCACGCTCAACATAGCGGTCATCAGCAAAAAACATGGCTCCATGTCCGATAGCTGTACTTCTGCTATTGGCTCTATTTGAATAAAGTGCTCCATTTCCAACGGCAGTATTTACATCACCAGATGTATTGGAATATAATGCCTGATATCCATTTGCAATATTGCTATCGCCGGATGTATTTGAAAATAGTGCACTGTCTCCAATGGCAAGATTGGTTACTATATTTCCACCTCCTCTTCCGACTGTATGCCCATTAATAAGTGCATCGCCCGAAACCTCCAGTTTTTTTGTTGGAGCAGAGGTACCAATGCCCACATTACCGGAATTTGTATTGTAGATGTTGTTGCCTGAAGTTGCCCATGCGGTGGCACCCGAAAGTGTTTGCCAGCTTGCATTTCCGTTGTCATCGGAAGTGAGCACCTTGCCTGTAGCAGGAACACCACCCACAATGCGCATGGTGCCAATGATGTTGATGTTGCCGTTAAAAAAGCCTGCCCAGGTGTCGCTGTTTTCATCTTTGTAAGCCAGGGCACCGAAAGTAGTGCCGTTGTGTTTGCCTCCGATAACGGCAGCGGAGCTGGTATAATCGAGCTGGCTGTATCCTGCAACCCCTGCAGTATAGTTGTTTCCATAATAGGAATAGCCTTTAATGGCTGCATCCACCTGGGCAACAGGCCAGCCGGTACCTCCACTGGCAGCACTGTTGGTTCCCGAGCGGAAAGCATAAATATTTGCATAATTTGCTCCAAAAGAGGTGGAAGGGCGATTAAGGTAAAGCTGGCTGTTTAAATACGGTGCTCCGCCCACGCCCAGTCCATTACCATCGTTGGTGAGCAAGCCACTGGCTACCCAGTTGCTGCCATCGTAGCGGAGGGTTTGTGAAGAGGAGCCGCCTGGCAGTGCAGTATTGTTATCGTTAGCCGGTATCCATTGCTGCGATGCATCCCATTTTAATACCTGTCCGGTGCCGGGTGCAGTTGTCGATACCGGGCGACCTCGGATTCTTTCAACTGTAAGATAACTGTCACCGGTAGCATCGCCGCTATGGGTGGCATTGGGTTTGGTGTTGGTGAGTGAGAAATTGGGATAAGACCCCATGGTTGACA
>CAIUKU010000378.1 GCA_903899825.1 uncultured Bacteroidales bacterium
ACTTATGCCAAATAGAACACACTCGGCATCGTTCTATAAGTGGTTTTCTACTAAATATCATGGGTGCAATTGCTGCATATTCATTCATCCCTAAAAATCCAACCATCAAGATGGATATACAAGAAACTAATCCTAAGCTTATTGAGCAATTCGAAAAACAATTGCTATTAGTTGCTTAACCCGAACTCAGGTTAATAATAATATCATAGTAATATGTTATTGCTGCAGTTACAGCTAAATTTGAGTATTCCCAGATGACAGTAATTATTACAAAATCATGATTTTGTAATAATATGTAAAAAACAGTCTGAAGACAAAATAATCATAAAAATAATACCAGAATGATTTATAAATTAGTTCTATAGTAAATGGTGAAAGACTTAGAAAGATTTCGAATTAAATAAAGATATAAAAATTGGCAGGGTAGAGGTTATTGAGGTGAAATAGCTATAGTATGACTTGCTTTTTGATATTCAGCCTGAAAAAAAAAAGGTTTATTGAATATTTCAATAAACCTTCACATGCAATATTAATTAACAGATTATTAATTAATAAGGATAAATTAAACTTGTATTTCTGTAACCGGTAGATGATTTATACCAATCTTTATATTGTATTCCTCCACTTTGTGCCCAGTTTGCAAATTTTAAATAACCATGTATAATTTTTGATTTTTCTGTTGGGTAATTAAATTTTTCAACAATATTAAGCGCCCAGGGTAAATTATTTGCTGTTTTGTAATACCTGCCTGTTAATGGAATGCTGTTGTCGTTAGAAGTTCCGAACAATGCAGGATTTGCAAGATCTGTAGGAGCCTGATCCGGAAGATGAATTTCTCTTCCTCTTTGTTTATTAACAATTATAAACGGATTGTAAGGTGGTGTTCCCAATACACTTAATTGAACCGGCTGAGTCAATACTATTTTAATATTTAATGTATCAGGTGTTCCTCTTCGTCCGTTGAGAACAGTATTCATTCCGGTATAACCTTCAGCATTAGTTCCGGTGATATTGGTGAAATTTTTCCAGGCATTGTCAAAAACGATGATGGTGGCTTTGGATTGATTTGACTCTAACCCATTTGACATGGTTGAAATTAAGCCAGTTTCTGTTAAATGAGTTCCTGTGACACTTTGAACTGAACCTGGCAAAAGATCAGGTATCTGGAAACCAAATCCATTTGAAAATCCAGCTCCGGTTGCTTTTACAATAAATGTAGCATCAATACTAATAACATTATTTGATGCATTTGTTATGCAATTATAGCGATAATCTACAACAACATCATTAAAATCATAATCACCTTTTGATGGCCATAAATCTTCGAAAGCAAGTGTTCCATAAGTAGTTTTTGAAGGATAGTAATTGTTAAATGATTTTGAATCATCTGATGAATAGTCATCAAAAGGATCAGAAATACCGTCATCATCTTCATCATCATCAGAATTTGAATTTGCCTGGTAAACATTATTCTGGGAAATTGCCTGAACCGGATTTGATTTTACATAAAATATAAGATCATTAAAATCATTGTCCGAACCTGAACTTGGATTACGGTTCATATCTTCAAAACCGCATAAGAACAAACCTCTTGAAGCATCATGAAGCAGGACGGTATGTTGTTTGTTTGCTGAACTGCTTTCAGGATTAAAGCTTGGATCAGAATAGTATTTTGTTGCATTTACATTGATGCTGTTTCCTGACCACCCATTAGCAAATATAACCCATCCTATGCCAGTATTTGCGGGGAAAGTCCCAATTTTTACTTTATCTCCTGAAGATAATGCACCTCCGCTTCCTGCTAAAGAAGCATTTGGTAATACAATGGTGATAGAATCTATCTGACTTGCACTGGTAGGCGGATTGTTTTTATTATAGGTATAAAATCCCAATACATTCATATATCCTGCACCTTCATGAACAAAAGTTACAAAAACATCAGCCAGTTGATTGATTACCACATTGGTTTCATTGGATGAGGCTAAATATTGAGAATTATAGGTTGGAACTGACTTATATTCCGGTAACCATGAATTAATATCATCCAGAGTATTTTTATCTATATGGTCTTTAATTTCTAGATATAAAGGTTTTCCCTGGGCATTATAATTTCCTAAATATTTAATAAAAGTTGTATTTTTTGGTGAAATTATTTCAAAAGATGATTTAATGCTTTTTACGCCTCCGAATGTATAGGTCGCTTTACCACCGATAATCGGTAATTTAATTTCGTTGATCAGGCCAATATAATCTGTTGTAACCACAACTGAATCATAATAACTGGGTAAGGGAGTATTTAATTTAAGTTCACCATTGTTGTCGGTGGCACCGGAGAAAATATTACTTCCTTTGCTTTCTTTTAAATCAGATAAAATATTAAAACGGATTTGTTTTAAAGGAATTCCTGAATTATCGAGAGCTTTTATCTCAATGCTTACATTTTGGGTGGTTTTGTAATTAAAAGCAGGGCTTACTACCATATTTTCCATCGTTATAACTTCATCTACCGGTGTAGTTGAGCTATCTGATTCTTTTCTACATGAAACTAATATTGATATAGAAAACAGTAAGAGAATTATTTTTTTCATTTTTTTTTATATTGAATAATGTAGTTTTGTTTTATTAAAATTATGCAATCAAATACTCAATTATTGTGCCAGATATTTAACGCGCACAAAATCAAAATTATATAAATAAAACCTGTTTTTTTTACTTACGATTTCGTAAGATGATACAAATATAGTAAATTTAAAGCTAATTTCATAATAAAAGATGATAAACTTTCATATTAAAGCGATTACGAAACTGTAACTCATCTTACGAAATCGTAAGTATATAAGGCAAATTTAATAGTTTACAGCTTATATTTTTGCATTCGCCGTATTAACGACTGAAGGGTAATATTTAATAATTTTGCAGCATTGGTCTTGTTGTTATCAGTTTGTTTTAATGCTCTTACGATGAGCTGAATTTCGTTAGCAGTTAAATCGAGGCTGTTTTCATCTGGTGGTGCTGGAGTAGTTTGATTCGTTGAGAAATCAAAAAGATTATTGATTAGATGCTCTTTTTTAATTGTATCACCTTTACATAAAATAACAGCCCTTTCGATAAAGTTTTTCAGCTGGCGAACATTTCCGGGATACTGCAGCGATAACAACTGGGCAATAGCCGTTTCATCAATGTGATGTATGTTTTTGTTGAGTTTGGCTGCAAATTCTTTTAAAAACAAATAACTCAGTTCTGCTATATCTTCTTTCCTGTTTTTCAATGGTGGCAATGCTATTTCAAAAGTATTGAGCCTGTAATAAAGATCTTCTCTGAATTTACCTTCTCTGATTAAATTTGAAATGTTTTTATTGGTTGCAGAAATAACCCTGACATCGATATCAATAGCTTTAACAGCACCAATGCGGTACACCTTTTTTTCTTCCAGTATCCGCAATAGTTTCGATTGCAGAAACATGGGCATGTCTCCGATTTCGTCCAGAAAGAGGGTTCCCTTATCGGCAATTTCGAACCATCCTTTTTTTTCGTTTTTTGCATCGGTAAAAGCACCTTTGCTGTATCCGAAAAATTCGCTTTCAAACAAATGCTCGGGAATGGCCGAACAATTGTAAATGCTCAATACCTGCATGTTGCGATTGCTGAGTGCATGAATTTGTTTGGCTACCAATTCCTTGCCGGTGCCGGTTTCGCCCGAAATAAATACAGCTGTATCATTGGAATGTGCAACATTGATGATAAGATCTTTTACACGGCTGATCTCCTGACTGCTTCCATAAAGCAGATTGCTCTGCTGGCCCTGAACTATGTTTTCCAGATTTTTGATTCTTTCTTTGGCCGAACTTAATTTATCTTTTATCTCAATAAACTTTTTTGTTTTTTCGATTGCATTTTTAATGGCAACCATATCAAAAGGTTTTTTAAAATAATCGAAAGCACCCTGGCGCAAGCATTCAACTACGGTTTCGATATCGCTATGACCCGAAATAATAATAACCTCAGTATTGCTGTTGAGCTTTTTAATCTTTTTCATTACCTCTATGCCCGACTCCTGCGGTAAATCTATGTCAACAATTGCAATATCGAAGTATTGATTTTTTATGATTTCATAGGCTTCTGATGGCTTTGAAGCGAGATGGGTTTGTATACCCTGGATTTTACTGATAAAGATTCCCAGGCCATTGCGGTAAACTTCCTGGTCATCAAGAATTAAAATATGAATCGTTTCGTGGTTCGACATAAGTTATAAATTTAGTTTGCTTTATTCATTTCGTACGACAACCTCCGTTTATTATTAATTTTCATCAAATATAGGTATTTTTTAATCATCCACTTAATTTTAACAAAATAAATGCAATTTCTATCCTTAAACCAGTTTTTCTATTTCCGCCCAGGTAAATACGCTTCCGCCATTGCCTGATAAGCAAAAGATTAAAAAAAACTTATAATTTTGATAAAAGAAATTAGGGTAAAGAGGGTGGAAGTGGAGTTTTTGAGGAGTGGGGGGATGCTTACTGAGAGGCTCTCCCTGTCAGCTAATTACTGGCAAGGAAGTCTACTCGATAACCCAACGTTATTCTTCTTTTGTAAATACTTCCAAATAATAAAAAGCAACATTCGATTTTCGATTTACCGCTAATGGTAGTGAGTTGCTGAAAAAATATTCTATCCGCCAGATGGCAACTAATGGAGATGGACTGTTTCACTGATTCCTGAATCCATCCTATACTTTATGCTAAGGGAAGAAGGCAATACGAAACCCTAAATAATAGCCAATGGATTCTGGGTAAAACTCTAGTCGACAAGATGAGCGGCATAATAAACACGACCAATACCAATCGCCACCACGAACCACACGGTACAACCCGGTAGTAGCACCTCCAGGATTGGTTTGAGCAGAAATTGGATAAATGTCATACCAATCGCTGCACCATTCACATACATTGCCGTGCATATCATGCAAACCATAAGCATTGGCGGGATATGATCCTACATCCTGTGTTGTATTAGGATGGGTGAAGTAATATACACAACTGCTGTAATGGGCTTTCCAATTGTAATTCGCCTGAGTATCGGTTAAACATTCACCAGTATTAAAAGGAGTAGTAGAATTGGCACGACAGGCATATTCCCACTGTGCTTCGGTTGGTAAACTTCCACCTAAATATGTGGCAAACTCAGTAGCTCCATACCATGTTACATTTATTACAGGATGATTTTCATAACCGGCTGCAGGCACCCAAAGCCCACCTACATAATTCAACCCCCAATCGGGATTGTAAAGACTGCTTGGTAAAATTAAAACTTCGTTAGGAAATGCACCTGTTGACATACCATTGCTATCTATGTTATTTGCATTCATGAAAGCGGCATATTGTTCATTGGTAATCTCGTATTTGCTTAGGCGAAACTCGCTTAGTGTTACTTGATGCTGGGTTTCATCAATATTTCTGCCAATCTCAGTATTGGGGCTACCCATAGTAAAAGTGCCGGAAGGGATTAATACGGTAGTAATTGCAGTAGCAGTAAAAGTAATAGTTTTGCTACTGTTTGGCACATCATTTACAATAACAGTTAAATTACCTGCATACCCTGTAAAGCGTAAGTTGTCGCCAGTAGTATAAGCCATTGTTACCGTTGTTTTTGTGCTTTTTAGATTACTATTAACAGCTTCTGGTTTTTCGTTTCCAATATATTTTATTTTTGCTTTACTGGTTGTAGAATTTTGGCTTATTAGTTTTGACGTGTAAAAATAGCCTTCTCCACTAATATTAATAAAATAAATACCTTGTTTTAAGCCTGCTAGCTGATATTTTTGAATGCCTTGCAGCAGCTTGTTTTCAGCTTTTAATAATTCTTTACCAGAAATATCATTGATTGTTAATCGTGCATTGCCTGCTTGCTTTGCATAAAATGAGATTTCTGTCTGTCCTTGCATAGGGTTGGGGTAAACATGTAGGTCTTGGTAATTTATGTCCATTTCTTTAATACCATTGCTAAGTACCAACTGCAAAACATCGCCAGCATGCCATTTCACCATAACTGGATGTGTAAGATTTTCTACTTTCACGCTGTCCAAAGCAGGAAATGCAATTGTTGCAGCAAAGCTAATTGTATAGGTTTGCGAATAAATATTTGCTGTTGCAAATATCATTAAAAACAAAAATATTTTTTTTTTCATTGCTTTTAATTTATCGTTTTCTCTGTTACTATTCGTTTTTTTATTATTTTGGGTAACTTGTTTATAATCTTACCAAAAGAAAGGACAGTCTCCAACATGAAGGTGGCTAACTTATGCTTCTAATAATAATTATTTATGATGTAAAAATAATATAATTATTGACATAAATCAGCTAAATCAATTTATTTTTAAAT
>CAIUKU010000379.1 GCA_903899825.1 uncultured Bacteroidales bacterium
ATAAATTATCTTTAGGATCATGGAAAAGATTTATAGCAATTAATAAATTGAAAATAATATTATAATATGTGTTGGGGACAATATTTCTTCAATTTATAATTAGATTAGTTTGATAAACAAAATAATAATTTGTTACAACACTAAGACAATAGCCAAAAATCCCATCAGATGTATTTCCTGATGGGATTTTTGTTTAAAGAGGATACAGCAAAACCGATACAACAACAAATTATTTTCCAATATTCACCCTGATTCCTTCAGAATGGGCACTGAATTCAGGCGCATACATGCACTGAACAGAAGTAATCCCATTGGAAAAATTACCGGTTTGTGTTGCTATCAGCGAATATTCAAATACATAAGTTCCCTTTTGCAAATTAGAAATAAAGAAGTTGGTGGAAGCATCCCTTGTGCTTTCGTAATAACCTAAACCAGCCTGATATTTATAGGAAGACAGCACATTTACAGGCTCAAAGGCAGCGGCTCTCATGTCTTTTAAATGGATGTATTCCATGGCACGGTCAACACGCAATTCGATGCGTACTTTTATCTTATCGCCTGTTTTTAAAGGTGAAGTTTCGGATATGGGTTCTATTATCGGACCATTGGCTGTGTTTCTTTCAACAAACAGCTTTTTATCCAGCTTCAGGGGTGTTGCTGAGGATGTAATTTTATCGAGTTGTTCAAAATATTGCCAGTACATGGCTCCCCAGGCTACACCATCATCGGTTTTTGTTACTGTTACGTTTGCCATTTCGGGTGTAATTTCAGTTGCTGTCCAATTTGTGGTGAAATAGCCGGTGCCGGCTTCAATTTTTTTGTCGGTCTGATAGGGATTTATTTTTACACCTCCAACACTCACTTCTACTAATTTATCGGATGCTAACAAATCTGTACCTTTGAGTAATAAAGCATAAATAGCTTCTGCCGTTGCTTTGGTGGTTTTCCAGTCCTGGCATTGCTTTTGTTTTAACAGCCATATTTTCATTTTTTCAACAGACAGTTGATCAGCTGCCACTTCATCGAAGCATTCTATCAATAAAGACATGGTTTCTATGGGTGACTGATACCAGTAATAACCTTGCGTTAAATCTCTCCAGTACATGCCCATTTCTTCCGAATACAATGCATTTTCTTTCAGAGAATTTATAATAGCTATAGGTGTTTTCAGGTCTTTGTTTCTTTTCAGCGAAAGCGCTGTCATGCCTTGCAGGTATTTGGATTGAGACGTCCAGTATTTTTTAGATTGTCCGATAAAATAGTTATAAGCTTCTTTGTTTTGCGAAGCCATTTCAAAATCGTTGACAAAATAACTTCTTGCATACAAATACTGAATTTGAAAACTGCTCAAATGGTTTTTGTCCATTTCCTTGGGATACCATTTTTTGATGAAATCATAATCTTCTTTCATCCGCATATCCAGATAAACGATGGCTTTTTGCAGCATGGCAGTGATGGTATTGTCATTTTTAAGCGAATTGATGCCGATGTGTTTCAGATGGCCAAATCCACAAACGATGTATTGTGTAATATACCTGTCGTCGATACCGCCTGCAAACCATGCCCATCCACCATTGGGTAACTGATTCTTCAGCAATTTTTGTCTGGCAGTTTCCAATTCTGCACTCATTTTATTCATATCAAACAGTAATCCGATGCGTTTTTTCCGTTCAGTTTCATCCTTTGCGTTCAACAACCAGGGTGTTTCTTCTATCAGCAGGGATTTTAATTCCTGATTCTTTTCAAGATTCGAAACCAGGGCATCTTTTGAAATATTTTTCCAGCTTTCGAAAACGTTTTTAATTTTCGGACTTGAATTGGCTATAAAACTCGCCAGGCTATTGGCATAAAACCTGCTGAAAATCTGTTCGGAACATTCGTAAGGATATTCCATAATATAAGGAAGTGCCTGCACTGCATACCAGGCCGGATTTGAAGTAAACTCCAGCGTTAGCCTGTGGTTTTTTAAGGTAGGGGAGGCTTTTGAATTGAGCAGTTTTGTAAAGCTAAAGTTTTTCGTTTGCTTGCCGTTGATGGGCAATGGCATCGTTTCTGTAACCATCATGCGATTGCTTAAAACAGGTATGGCCATTTCTTCGCCATCGCTGAAATTACCTGCTTTTGCCACTACTTTATAAGTTACGGCACCTAAACCTTCCGGTATAAATATAGCCCAGCTTACTGACTGACTTTGTCCTGCTTTAAGATTGAAAGATTGATCCATGTTTTCGGTTAATATTCCGTCAATGGGTTTCATCGTGATGGCATTAAAGAATTGGAGGCGGGCATTTCCTTTAAGTTCGTTTTCAGAAATATTGGAAATTTTAACATTGAAACGCATTTTATCTCCTTCGCGGAAGAAACGGGGAGCATTGGGTGTAAGCATCAGGTCTTTCTGAGTTATCAGTTCTTTGGCAGTGATGCCTGTTTTTAAATCTTTGGTATAAGCCAGTCCCTGCATTTTCCATCTGGTAAGCGATTCGGGTAAAGTAAAGGAAACTACCACTTCTCCGCTATCGTTGGTGAGCAATTGCGGGTAAAAGAAAGCTGTTTCATTAAAATTAGAACGAAGTTTAACATCTGAGAAATCTGCAGCGGGTTTTAAGTTGTTTTCTTTTGCAGCTACACGCGAAATTGTTTCTGCTTTATCTGTTAATTCATTTCCTCCGGCATTTTCGGCTATAGCATCTTTAAAAACGCCACTCATGGGTGCAGCTGCATCAACAGAAATATCCTCACTTTCAAAATGTGCTCCTTCCAGATTTTTACCATGATTATGCCTGTGGTGACCACCTCCCAGGAAATACTGTAATCCATACCAATTCAGTTTATCATACATAATTTCATAAGGAAAAGCCAACCTGCTGTTGAGATCTCTGCAATATCTGGATTCATCGGTATAAAATGCAAAATTTACTTCCCAGTTTAAGCTTGCAAAAAAACTATTGGTGATGCTAAAATCCCAATAATGAGGCTTAAATGCGTCTAATGAAGCATCATACATTGAAGCGAGCAATTCAGCTGCCAGTTTTTCACCCTTGCTTCCTTTGATATTGATTTTCCATTCTTCCTTTTGTCCGGGCATGAGTTTATTCCTGAAAGTTTCAAAGGAAATTTCAAGCTTTTTATTGGTAAATGGTACTGTAATATTTTCATTTACTGTATAGGAACGGTTGTTTTTAATGAAACAAAGATGTATTGAAATATTCCCTCTGTGTGATTCTTCGATAGGAATTTCAATTAGTTTTTGCTGCATGGAAAGTTTAAGCCATTGCTTACTGATTATTTTGTTTTTTACTTCAACTTCGTATAAAATATTTACATCTTTTTCGCTGCTTCCAATTAAAAATGAAGCTTTTTCTCCCGGCTCTGCCTTGTTTTTAAGCATTGTAAGCCAAAAAATGCTGTTATCAGGCATGGTTGTTTTAGCAGGAGAAAATACGGTGAAATATTTTTGATTCTTAACTTCGCTTCCGAATTTATCTTTGGATATAATTTCCAGGAAATAGCTTCCCTGTTCCCATGATTTTAAATCATTGATCAAAAGTGTTGAATCTATAGGTGTTTTGAAATTATAACTTAAAACTCTTTTATCTTTTCCCCATTTATTTATATCATTTTCATCGTTGTAAACATCTAAAGGGAAATCTTTTTCGAAATCTGTTTTACTTACAATAAAAATATCAGGTTTAACCCATTTTCTTTCCCTGAAGCTTTTTTCAGCTTGCTTTAGTTTATAAATTGAGATTTGTCCTTCAGCCGCTACAGCTATTCCATTAAGATTGGATGTTTTGATTTCAAATTGGTTTTTTTCTGTTTGATTAAGCTTGGAAGGAATATCAACATCGATAAGTAATGCGTTGTAACCGACAGCAATACTTTGCTCACAGCTATGTGTTTCGCCATTAACATCTGTGACATAGGCATAAATAGTATATTCAAAAACGGGGAACAATGATTTATCCAGACTTAAATCAGGAATAGCGGTGAAATTTACAGTAAATTCCCCATTTTCATCGGTTTTGGTGCTGCCGTTGCTGACTTCCATTTCGTTTGAATTCGGATGGTAGTTCCACCACCAGCCCCAATAGGGGAATGAAGTAGTCCGTACAACACGGTATTTAACAATGGCATTATCAATTGCATTTCCTGCATAAGCTTTTGCTTTTCCTGTAACAGCAATATCCTCAGCCAATTTAAAGCTTCCCTTAACAGGATTAATTAAAACTTCAAATTTGGGTCTTTTGTATTCTTCTACTAAAATATAGCTTGAACCCCATTCATTCTGAATTCTCATATTCCCTGTTAGTCCTGTTGAAGGTGCGGTAAAGCTTCCACTCACAGAGCCATAATCATTGGAGGTTAATTTCAAATCACTTACTTTTTGTCCGTTTACATCAAAAAAAGTAACAGTAGTGGTTTGATTCGGTTTGATGGCTGTTTTTTCACCTTCTGTTTCCAGGATAATTCCTTTAAAATAAACTGTTTGTCCTGGCCGGTAAATAGATCTGTCGGTAAAGAAATAGGTTTTCAGCTTTACTGTATTATTTTGCTGATATCGTGTATATTGCGAAAAGAAGTTGTCGGTAACATATCTGTCGTTTTTGTATGAAAAATCTAAATAAAAATACTTATAATCAGACTTTTCAATTATAGCTGGGATTTCGAAATAACCCTCATTGTTTGAAGTATAGGTTTTCCATAGTTTGCTTATGTTTTTTCTGGCAACATAATCATACTCTTGTGTATAAGCCTTTACAATTACATCTTTCATTGGTAAACCTGTTTCTCTCTGAATAACATAATAGTCAATGTCGCCGTTATTCTTGTCTCTTTTCATATAGCTTATGCCTGAAATCCAAAAACTTTTCATGGCTACAACTTCGTTTTTACAACTGAAATTTTTATTGCTGGAAGCTAAAACTACATAATAACCATTTGGCAATGAAGGAATGCTGAACTCCAGTTTGTGGTTTTGATAATCCATATCATTGACTGTTTTGATGTTCCATGTTTTGATAGGACTGTATTTGTTATATTCTTCCAGAAGTTGTGTCGGATTATTACTGGTTGTTAAGTTTTTGTCGGTTTCGGGAGAAACGAAAATGATTTTAAAATAAACATCAGTAACATTTTTATAGCTTAATAAACCCAGGAAAGATTTATCTGTAAGATTGACTCTGTTGGTTGTTATGGCTAAATAGGGTTCTGAAATATTTTGCTTTAATATTTTACATTTAATGGCCCCATCGCTTTCGGGGAAACGCTTAATAGCATTATCACATATCTCCATAGCCTTTGCAACATCCCATTTGTAGTTTTGTGAAATTAACGGATTATACTTTTCGCCTTTGGTTTTGTATAAATTGGCTGTTAAATAGCTGATTTTTGTAGATAAAGGATGGTCGTAGTATTTTTTTTCAAGTGCATTCAGTGCTTGTAAGTAAAGGCTATCCTTGTATTCAATCGTAGAATTCTCAGATACAAACCTGAGCCTTTTCAATTCAATATCTATCAATGCATCAGCTTTAATGTCGTTTAAATGAAATTGAGTCAGGTCCTGCAATAATTTAATGGCATAATATTTAAAAGATAAACTGTCAGTAGTTGAAAATTTCAGATTGACAAAGGATTTGCTATCGGCAAAAAAGAATTTATTGCTCAATTCAAAGGCATCGTTGGCTATGCTTAATTCAGATTCTTCATCAATAAAAAAATCAATGGCACGTTGCGACAAAAAATCGTACAAAGTTGGCCGGAATACATATTTTTTATCATTGCCCTTGTCAAGTATAGCTTCAAATTGCCTGATATCAATATTTTTTAATTCCTGTGAATTTTTTAATGAAGCCCTGTAATTAGCAACTACAGATGAGGTTATTTTTCTAAGGTCCCAGCTCAGAATATCATCTTGCTTGAAATTAATGGTCTGAGAGCGTTCCAGTATAATATAGCGGTTCGATTGATAGTATTTCCAGTACAATTCAGCCAAGGCAGAATATAAAACCGGTTTCAAAGGAAATTTAGCGGTTTTTAGTTCAGTTTCAAATTCCCTGATGCTGTTTATCAGTGCATTTTCTTCAAAATCGGATTGTAATTTTATTTTATACAACATTGCTTTCATAAATTGAGGCGCATTGTTGCTCTCTTTGGTTTTTTTGTAAACATCATTTACTACCAGCAGTGCTGACTTTGGCAATGCTTTTTTTATAAAGCCTTCAACACTTTCCCATTCTGCTTTGAAATCTTCATTCCCTTTCAGGATGATTTTTTCTTGCTTTTGAGTTTGTCCGGTGACTTTTAGAGAATAGAATGCCGAAAATCCGATAATCAGCAGTATAATAAAAAATTTTATTTTCATAAATGCGATGCTTATGTTTTTGTAAAGGAGAACTTATCTCAAATATCAATTTTTATACCAGTTTTTAATTGAAAATGCTTAATCTGTCATAAATAGAAGAAGAAGCCGGTTTAATTCTTTATAATCTTATAGAATTTATTGACAGTTGGCATGCTAATTTCTACACAATAAACCCCCTTTGCCAGATGGTGCAAATCCATAATGATATTTCCCTCTTTTTGATGGACAAATTCATGTTTTTTGACTTTTTTGCCCATAATATCAAAAACTGTAATTGTACAATTACCCTGATTTATATCTCCAAAATCAAAGTTAACAATACTATTGAAAGGATTCGGATAAATATTTAATTTTATATCAGTATATATTGCTGGAACATAAACATTATTACCTGCATATATCTGCAAATTATCTATATAGATATTGTTTCCATTATCATTGGTAGATTCAATTTTGAATATTACATTTTTGTTTTTAAGCTGGCTGATGTTTATAGTTTCCTGACGCCAATCATTTGGTGATGATGGCAATAGTGCAGAAGGCGAATAATTAGTAGTTAAAACATCTCCGCCTTTTTTGAAAAGAAGATAAGGAAAACTATTGCCGCAATTATCGGAAGCAGTTATACTCAATGTATCTCTTGCATTAGCATAAAAGTAAGCCAGCTGGAATTTCAGGCTAACAGATGATGAATCGGGAATTCTAAATAATGGACTGAAGGCATTGTCTTTCTGAAAGCCGGATGGAGCATAATTGGCAATATCAATAAACATTGAATGCATACTGCCGGATAATCCTCCGGTACTAATGGTATCCCAGCCTGTTTTCATATCAGGATTATCAATGATCCAACCGGCCTGTTTGAGTGTAGAGGATTCAAAGCCTTCATAATATGGAAGATCGCTTTCTTTTAATATGTTGAACCTGTATACTAAGTTGTTGTTGAATCTGTTGTATTCAACCGTATTGGAATCATTGACAATTTTTGTGATAAATTCATATTCACCGAATGATAATGCAGTAATAGTAGGGAGATTTACTGTATCCGTCTGATATTTTGCTAAATTACCAGTCCAATGATATTGCTGTACTGCTTCATTATTTAAGCTGTAAAATATTTTGGCACTGTGCAAGCTACTATCGCCTAAGTTAGTGATAACTATTTTAGGTGAAAATGTTTTTGTACAATAATAACTCAGGTTTGGATTGATAATTTCTTTGATTGCAATATCATAGGTTTGAGCAAGCGGAGGAGCAGGTGTATGGCTTTGTGAAAGAAAATTAAAAGCAGCCAATACATCAATAATACCTCTTCCGTAAGTATTGTCTTCTCCAGGAGTTCCAAGGTCGTGTGCTGTCATATAAAGTGCATTCAGTATGTCGTGGCCGCTTACTGCAGGAAAGGCTTCTTTTAGCAATAGAACAGCACCTGTTGCATGGGGGCCGGCCATAGAAGTACCTGAGAAACTGGCATACGCATTTTGTTCGACTGAGGACCTCACATTTTCGCCGGGTGCTACTACTTCGGGTTTGATTTTCAAACTTCCCTGAACATCACAAATGGTAGGACCTCTGCTTGAAAAACCACTGATGGGATAAGAAGCTGTATTTCCATTGATACTACCTACCGTAAAAGGGCTAACGTCATTTGAAACGACATGCTGTGGGTAAGGAATTGTTTGTGCTGCCGGACCTTCGTTACCTGCAGAAAAAACACAGGCAATACCTGCAGCTTCAATAGCAGCAAACATTTGTGTAATGAAACTGTTACAAAGTGTGGTATCGGTTGGTACTGTATAACCCCATGAATTATTTAAGACATCAGGAACATCGTCAGAAGTAGCCGTGTCGCCATCAGGATTTAATAACCACTGGAATCCGAATAAAAAATCTGAAAGTGGTTTAACGGTACTTATACTTGTAGCCACCGGATCGGTAGCTATAAAAAAAGCATTGAATGCAACACCAATGGTATCGTGGGTATTTCTATCCAGACCCATTTCAGTTCCAACTGTATGTGTACCATGGCTGCCGGTTTTGTCAACCGGCACATCGGAATGATAGCCATACCAGGATTGTGACAATGGCAGGTAATTGCCCGAAAAATTATTTTTTATTGCAGGATGCATGGGCCAGACACCGGTATCGACGCTGCCTGCTATCCTTCCTCTGCCGGTATATCCTTTTGCCCACATTGCAGGAGCATTGATGGCAACCAGGCCTTGTTCTTTGCCGTTCAACTGGGCTTTTGACGATTGAGATCTAAGAGGAGGCTCTATGGGGTTGATGAGGATACTGTTGTCTAAATCAATAAATTCAACATCATCCCTTTGTGAAAGTTTCAGGATTAATTCAGGTTTTGCTTCCACCACTATCATATTGATAATCCATAACGAACGCAGAGAAATAAAAGCATACTGATCAGTTGCTCTGATAAGCTTTATGATATTTTCCTGGGTTTTTCTGGTTTTTTGGCTTAAGAAATTCCGTACAATTTCGGGACGGGATTGAATTGAAACTTTATTTTTGTTAAGGCTGTAATTTAATGAATCAATATCCGCCTGATTGCTCATCAGTATATTGATTTTTAAATATTGAGCATTGTTGTTTTTCTCTTTGATTGCTTTTTCTAAAGGAATTGAAATTTTGTATTGCTGTGCAAAATTATGTTGGCTAAATAGTAAGCAACATAGAAGAAATAAGATGTAATGTAATTTCATAAGTATTGAAAATTTATTTTTATTTTTCCTTTTAATAATTATCATTTGTATTTCAAAAAAGTATCGTAACTTATTTATATTTAACTTTTTGCTTGAACAAAAAGTTACAAAAATTCAAGACTGAAAACAATTTACTTCAAAACTACGCCTTTAAAAATTCAACGCAATACAAGTCATAGCGAAATATTGATTAGTTCACTTATTAGCTTAATGCCTTCGCTATGCTGTATTGCTTACTCAATGCCATCGCTATTTTTAAACGCTTGTTTTGTTGCGTAAATTGTTTTAGGTCAATCCCTAGCTTCGTAGCAAGATAAAGTGATATAACAAATTATAAAAATATGAACAGTCTGATTGGTTAAGAAAATTTTAATGTTTTTTATTTGACAAAG
>CAIUKU010000380.1 GCA_903899825.1 uncultured Bacteroidales bacterium
ATGGGTTTTAGGGATAGAAAAGAAAGTACTTAGAATACCATGAACTCACTTAATGTACTTATAATTTAAAGAAATATGGCTATTTCTAGAATATCCAGAAGTAATACTGTGTTAGAATAAAAATCAATTAATAGAATACTTCATTTTAGGTTATCTTTGAAACCAGAATAAAATTCTAAAGTTATCAACTTTTTAGTTTTCATACTATTATATGATAGTGTCCTAAGATGATTATTTTAAGTACTACAAGATTTTTTGTTTGCAAAATAATTTATAGGTTGATAATCCCATGTTTTATGGCATATTTCACCAGATCAACAATTGAATTTAATTCCAGTTTTTCAAGAATGTTTTTCTTGTGCGATTCAACGGTATGAATAGAAATATTTAATTGATCGGCAATTTCTTTATAGCTAAAACCTCCGGCAAACGATTCAATAACCTGCAGCTCCCGTTTGGTAAGTTCTTGCTTACTCCTAAAATGTATGTTACCACCGATTTTATTTCTGTTAAAATAATTTTTCAATACAACATCTGAAATAGACCTCGCTATATATTCATTTCCTTCATATACTGACCTTATTGCTTCAACCAACTCATCGAACTGAATATTTTTGGGCAGATACCCTAATGCGCCTGCTTTAAATGAATCGAAAACCGATTCATCATCCACATTAGCTGTAAGCATGATCACTTTAATATCAGGGTAGTCAATTCTGAGTTTTTCTGTAATTGCAATCCCATTCATATTTGGCAATGTGATGTCCATTAAAAGTATGTCAGGTATAATTTTTTTTAATAAATTAAACAGATCTCCTCCGGTAGAGGCTTCTCCTATAACTTTAATATCCGTCAGATTCATGAGTAAATTCTTAAATCCATCTCTTACTATATTATGATCATCGACCAATACAATTTTAATCTTTTTCATTGTCAACTCCTTTCATTATAGAAAAACAAAAAGTACTCCCTGTCCCTGCTTTACTTTTAAACCATATTTCGCCATCATTTTTTTCAACAAATTCTTTTGACAGTATCAGCCCTAATCCGCCACCTGTTTCATGACGTGTACCTTTGGTAGAAATATGTGTGACTAAATTAAATATTTTACCTTTATCTGCTTCATCAATTCCCACTCCAGTATCGGCAACAGATACTATAATTTTATCTTCTTTTGCTTTTGTTTTAATTTCAATTTTCCCTTCTTCAAGTGTAAATTTTAATGCGTTATCAACCAGATTCCTGATTACCGTTTTTATCAATCTTTCGTTTCCATATACATATAATTCAGATTCAACATGTATTTGAATATCTATTGATTTTTGTTCTGCCGCTGATTTGTACAAATTAGTTACGGATTGAATGGTAGAACTGATATTGAAATTAGTTTTATGGAATACCATTCTATCACCCTTTGCGTTTAACCAGTCTGTTAAATTTTCGAGCAATTCACTGACATTGTTTACTGATCTTTTTAATGATTGTATGCAACTATATTTATGACTATCTTCAATAGAATAATAATTTTTTTCAACAAAATCTGTCAAGGAAACAATCGTATTAAAAGGGTTTTTTAGATCATGGGTAATAATTGCAAAAAGTTTATCTTTAGTATTATACACTTCTTCCAATTCATTATTTTGTTTAAAGATAAATTCGTTTTTCTCTTTAAGCATCTTGTTAGCTTTTTTATTAAGCCAAAATCGATAAAATAAAATAACAACTAACAATAAAATAATGATTGAAAAATAAATAAAAGTATTTCGAAGATATATTTGCTTACTAATAGCTAATCGCTGAATTTCTGTCTTTTGTTGAAGTATTTTGTTTTCTTTATCTTTTTCAAGAATATCAAACTTAATCTGTAATTCAGTAACTTTATCTCTAGACTCTTTTGAATAGACACTATCATTTTCTTGCTTAAAAAGTTTACTGTATTCATAAGCCTTTTGATAATTATTTGTAAGAGCATAATATCTTGATAATATTTCATAAATATCTTTGATTATGTCTTTATCTCCTAATTTAGATGCTCTTTTTTCTGCAATATTCAGATATTCAAATGCTTTATCATAATTCTTTTTTATAACAAACAAATCCCCTATATTAGACAAAATAACTAAATTAATGTTTTCATCACCAAGATTTTCAGAAATTAAATAAGCACTTTTAAGATACTGTAATGCAATATCAATATTATTCAGTCTTTTATAAGATTCACTGATATTAGACATTACGTAAGCAATATCAATCTTACTACCCAGTTTTTTATAAATTTCTAAAGAAAACAATTGGTATTTCAATGCAAGTTGATAATTCTGCAGTTCACCATAAACAACAGAAATTCTGTTCATTGTATTAGCTAATTCATATATTGGTAAATGGTTGCTATTTAAAGCTAATATTTTCTCATAATTATTTAGAGCTAATTTATATTCTTTCATTTTATAATAAGTCATCCCAATATTACTCATTGTTGATGCTATTTTAGCAGTGTCTTTTATTTCATAGCTCAACAATAAAGATTTTTGAAAATAAAGCAGAGCATCACTATATAAAAAGGTTCTTGCGTACGCTACACCTATATCATTTGAGATATCTATTAATTTACGATAATTATTCAAAGCCTTAAAACCCTCATAACTTTGTTGTAAATAGTTTATTGCTTGTTTAAAATTATTGAGTTGCTTATAAGACGAAGCTAATAAATAAATAAAATCTAATTTTCTATTAATGCTATTATTTATATTAATCAATAAAAGTCCTTGATTAGCATATTTTATAGCAGAATCTGGTGATATCTTAAGGTATGTGGAAGATAATTTATATAAAATCTCAATCTTGATATTGACATTATTATTTTTTAATAGATTTTTTAAGCTGTCAATATTTGATTGAGCAAGTAAAGCAAATGGTAAAATAGTAAAAAAAAACAAAAACAATATGTTGATATATAGTTTTTTAATGAAAATAATGATTCCAAATGATTTCATAAAATTATTGTAGTATTGAAAATAAATATTACAAAGATAATAGATTTAAATAATGTGAATACAAAAATTAATACTGTAATAATCATAGGTGATTAAAAAATTATACTTTTACAACAAATTTCTAATATTCTTTCCTAAGAGTATTTGATTATAAAGAAGTGAGGAGAGAACAGGCTCTGTG
>CAIUKU010000381.1 GCA_903899825.1 uncultured Bacteroidales bacterium
AAATTAATTTATTATTATTTCTCTGGAATACTAAACTATACATAAAGCGTAAGATAAATAATTTTTTTATTTATGGTTCAATGATTATTTTTTGCATTGCTTTTTCGTAATCAGTTTCAATAGATAATAGGTATATTTCTTTACCATCAATTTTCAACTTCTTATTATACATATTTTCTCCTGCTAATTTGTTTTTGAAAATTCTATCTTCAATTTTTTTACCGTTGCTTGTGTAAATAGAAAATTTTACATTTGTTGTTTTGCTTAAATTATATTTTATAACAAGTTTTTTATCGTTTGTAATTGGGTAAACCATTATTTTCAATGTTCCTGTACTTTGTTCGTTTAAAGTATGAATGTCTGTTGTTGAGTTTTTAGTTAAAACTACTTTGAATACTTGGTTGTTAGCATTGCTTTGAGTTCCGTCGTTTACCCAAAAAATATTTGCATCTGTGCTACTAATTCCTCCAAATATACATCCTACATAGGTTGTATCGCTCTTAATTTCATCTAATTTTATAACCCCATTTGAATATTTTGCTAAATTCTCATTAGCAATAAATTCTGAACCTGCCCCTAATAATGAAGGCATTTCATAAGCAAATTTAAACTCAGCCATTTTACCATTGGCATCTCTTGAAACCCTTGCAATGGTCTTTACAAAAGGCACATTGTTATCCTGAACCAATGTTCCTGCATCATCAAAGTACTGTGCAATGCCTCCAAAAAACACAGAATGCATTTCATTGTTTAATGAAGAGTAGAGTGGCAGAACAGCACAATGGTAATGGTTGTAATACTGAGTAAATGAATTATTTACAGCATATCCATTGCTGTCTATATTTACACAATTTAAAAAAGGTAAATCCAGATTGGTTTGAAAAACACCTGAAAATGCTGTTAATCCTTGCTGCCCGTTTGGCATAATTTGAGCTACCAAATTATAATCTCTTCTATGAAGATTAGCTTCATCTTTTGAAACTGATAAATGGTTAATAGTAAAAGTTGTACCGTTATCTAAAATGTCGAATTTTCTGATTTGATTAGTATATTCCTGTATAAACCCTGGTCCATGGTCTGGGCCCATAGGATTGTACCTTCCTGTAAATTTCTGACCACCAACTAAATAAAAACTATTGTTTATCATTCTTAATTCTCCTCCTGTTACTTGAAATAAACTGTCATTTATTTGCCTGAAAAATGGAGTAATGCTAGTATTAGTTATTATTGCATTTATAACAGATGGAACATCAACAGCTGTAAGATTGCTAAAAGTAGTATGGTCTTCAAGAGTTGGACTATATCCATACCCACCCAAAAGATATAAATAATCCCCACGCTGATAAAACTCCATATTACTTGATTTAAGTTGCTCTTGTAAGTCTATTGAAAGCGAAGTTAATGCTGCTGTCCATTTTTGCTGACTTATTGGGTCAATTACTAATAAAACTGAATTATGTCCTTCAATATCAAAACTTGCAAAAGGTTGCCTGCGATGAAGTCCATCAATACGCCCTCCAATAATTAAGCATTTCCCATTATGTTGTCCGTAAGCATAAGACTGAATTCCATATAGTTCAGGAATATTTACAGGTTCAAGGATAATATTAAATGGTGTTGTTTGAGCGTTAGAATTAAAAAGAAATAATAAACCAGGTAGCCACAAAAAATGTTTTATCATTTTATTTGTTTTAATAAAAATTTGTTTACAAATTTCAATTGTTGAAAATAACATATATAAGTTTTAAATACTTAATAATAAATGAATTACACTTTCATTATTGAGTAAATCTCAATTGCTTTTTACCAACTCAAAATCCGATAACTGAAATTGACAACGATTCCTCCGGATACTTTCTGAAGTTTTGGAAAAAAATAAGACTTGCCTTCAATTCCAATATCAATTTTTTTTGTAAGTGGATGTGTATAAGCAATTGCAATATCATAGCAATAATACCAGTTACTTACTACCACTTTTTCTCCAAAAGCTTCAAGCCGTGAAGTTACATAACCTAAACCTATGCCATAATATAAATCAACTTTTAAAACTTTCATATTAAAAACCAACATTATTGGAATTGCATTTAAGCGGGCTTTGAGAACTGTAGCACCAAAAGCAGTTGAAGTCAGTGTCGAATCTTGCTTTGAAACTGTCATATATGCACTTTCTATACCAATATTGAGAATATGATCAGGTTTCCACAAAAGTCTTAGTGAAGGCGAATAAAAAATATTTTCATTAAATTTTTTATGTTGGTCAATATTGGCAATAATTCCGTTTCCAATGCTTACAGAAAGAGAATATCCTTTTTTAAGACTATTCTTCTGCTGCGCATAAGAAAATTTTACAAAAACAAAAAATATAAATAAGAGCAATAAACTTTTATTCAGAGGTATAATATTCATAAGCAACAATACTTGGATAATTTGTAACAATACCATCAAAATTTCCTCTCTTGATGAATGATTTAACCAATTCAGTTGCATCCAGTGTCCAGACGAAACACCTGTACCCACTGTTGTGCATTGAATTTACTCTGTCGTCGAGCAAGCCCAACGACCATCTTGGTGACCATATTAATGACTTTGACTGAATAACGTAATTTTCATCAAGTTCACAGATTGCAGGATAGTTCTGAAAATTCTGATAGTTTGTAAATTCATTAAAAACTTCTTCACTTGGAATTCCGATTAATATTTCAAGTTTTTTTCCTTTTTGAGCAGCAAGGGTCATGTATTTATGCTGTAGTGTTGTAATTTTTGCAGTCATACCTAAGGCTTTTGTATCCAGCCAGACTAATCTTAAATTTGTTTTTTCTACAACTGTTTGTAATGCTTCTTCCAACGTAGGAATTCTTTCACCATCCTTTAATGTGCAGAATGACCTTAGTTGCGCAAAACTATAATCAGAAATCCCTCCAATAAAGTAGTCTTCATTGATCAGGCGCTTACTCATAATATCATCATGAAAGAGAACAGGTACACCATCTTTGGTAAGTCTTACATCAATTTCAATGGCATTAGCACCTATTCTTTCTGCATATTGAATGATGTTCAACGAATTTTCTGAAGCAGGAAGCATATCAATGTTTCGCCCTCCGCCTCTGTGGGCAATAATCCAGAAATTATTAGTTGATTTTGTAATTGGTTTAAGGTAATTGATATCAAATTTGTTTGAAGGATATTCATTTCCAATCCCATAACTCGCATTGATTATTACTTTTGTAGGACGATCACCTCTGATGATTTCTTTTGCACCATTTTCAGGACTTATTGTCATTGCAATAAGACCTGTTTCTGAACTTGAAGCAAAACGCCAATAACCTTCCATTATAATTGCAGAATCTTTGTATCCTGCCTGAAGAACAATATATGATTCGCTTTTCATGGCAAAAACAGAAAGGTATTTTCCGCTGGCTTTTAAAACTACTTTGCTTCCGAACAATTGAGAATTAAGTGAATATATTCCCTGTAATTTTACCATCATAGAATCAGTTATAGGTGTGGCTCCCTGCAATAATCCCAGGGTTCCGTTTAAAGGAATTTCCAATACATCATAATCTTTATAACAAGAAGTTATAAAAGAGAATAAAAAGATAAAAAATACAACTATCTTGATTTTTCTCATCTTTGGTTTTTTAAAAGATAAATGTAAATGAATATTCAGGATACAGAAGGTATTCATCGATTGCAGTATATGTAAGCCATGCCTGATAATAAAACTTTGAATAATTAAGTTTAACCCCTAATGCAACCCAGTTGTTTTTCCATAATGGCTGCTCAACGATAATCTGAATAGCATAGGCAGAATTGGGTTGTGAACTCCTGCCAAGCATGGCATCTTCAGAAGAAGTTTTCATGATGCTGAATTGATTTTCAAATTTTAAAGACAAATAAATATCATTGAAATGAATACCACCTGCAATATAAGGATTTACTATGAAACCATATGCTTTTAATCGTATAACATCCTGATACAATTGACCGAACCAATAAGAGGTATTTACACCTGTAGCTACAGCAATTTTTCTGTTAATTATGTTTTTTTGAATAGCCAATGAAAGCATATTAGAAATGTAATTTGTGTTTACTCTGGAATGAAGCATAAATTTCAATGGAAGCCCTATTTTAAAGTCTGCATTAATCGTAGGTAATGTGTTGATTTCTTCTTCAATTATCTCATTGGGTAATCTTGTCAGACTGATGCCGGTACTTATTTTGTATTCCCATTTATGATAGGCACCCGGAAAGGAAATAAAATGCTTAGACTTAACAATGTCTTGAGCAAAAACTATATTTTGAATAAAAAAAAGAAACAGAAAAGCAATTTTGATTTTCATTTTTTAACACATTACGTAAGCAAAGATAATTAATATTTAACTCTTTTTAATCAGAAATTTAAAATCTTTGTATTTAGTTTATGTAAGAATGGAAATTATGCTATATTATTATATTAGTTGATTCATAATAAAGAATTTGCAAATTTTTGAATAATAATTCAAATTCAACTAAATGGGAAAGATCACATATTTATTGAAAGCTATTTTTTTATATTATTTAAGCAATCTGAGTTTACTTATAAAAGTCAATGAAAAATTTCAAAAAAGCAATTTCAGTAAAGGATTTTCGATGTAATAATTATTTGAATAATCCACTCAAATTCACTAATTTTTAATTTTATATACCAATACCTTTAAATCTTCTTCGTCAATATTTTCCATCGAACGTTGTGTTCCGGTTTTTACTGGAATACAATCATTAGTAGAGATGATAAATTCTTCATTATCAAGTGCAAGTTTAGCTTTTCCTTTTAAAACAAAGAAAATTACGTCTATCGGATTATCATGCTTTGTAATAAATTCTCCCTTTTTTAATGTTAAATGAACCAAATCAGCTTTTTCTCCTGAAAACATAATTCTAACATTAAGAATGGGTGAAATTTTTGGAGCTTGCTCCAGATTTATTATTTTCATATTTATTGATTTGAAAATTTATTAATTTGAAAATTTGAAAATGATCAAAAAAATTTGGAATAGTTAATTCGTTAGTTTTTATAAATTATATGAAATTCAAGCGTACTCAGATACTTAAATATAATTTCAATTTTAACATTTTTTTCAGGCATTTTCCTTAATCATCGTCAGCAGCATCTTAAATTGCTCAATGGCATTCACCGCATGGGTAATATTTGCAGGCATGATAATGCTTTCACCGGCAATCAATAAAAACGAATTCTTATTTATAATAATTTCGGCTTTACCTTCCAGCACCTGTACCATTGCATCAAAAGGAGCGGTATGTTCGCTTAATGATTGTCCCTTGTCGAATGCAAACAAGGATACATTGCCCGTTTTCTTTTCTAAAATTCTTTTACTTACTATTCCATTTTCGGAATAATTGACTTCATGGGCAAAGTTTACAACTTTTGCCGTTTCAAATGATTTTGTTTCCATTTTTATTGTTTTTTTATATGTTAATTACTTCAACTATTAATCCCTTTTTGTTTCTTTTAATATTTCTTCGATTTCTTCGCAGCAACCTCCACAAACCGATCCTGCTGTGGTTTCGTACTTTACTTCTTCTAAAGTTGTCAGTCCTTTTTCTTTTATCGCTTTTACGATTGTGCTTTTATTAATTGAATTGCAGCTGCATACCTCGTAATCTTCCATTTTTTTAATTTATTTTTTAATTATTATGAGTTATAAAACATTGATTGAATGATGTTTTTTTATTTCAGCCTCTCAAAATACGCTAAGTAATCCAGGAACTCTTGTTGTTTTAAGTACTTTATGTACTCTAATTACTCAAAGTACTCCAAGTACTTTCAACTTATTAAATGCCTCAACGCCAGTATCGGATGTCTGAAAATCATTCTTGGTCCTGAGAATCGCATAACTTCTTTTATTTTATCCCTTTTTTCAGGGCTGTAACAATGGGTTTTGCAATTTTTACATGCCGGTTTTTCTTCTTTATATTTACATTTATCGGTTCGGAGTAAAGCATAATCAATTAGCTGATTACAGTCTTCACATCTCACTCCTGTATCATGTTTGGATTTGCAGTAAATTTCAATCATTGCTTTTACAGTAGCTTTTTCGTTTTCAATTTTCTTACTGCTCATCCGTTTGTAAAATTATAAAAAACCTAACAGGTTTCGGAAACCTGTTAGGTTTAAATGTATTATTAATTCAAAAACAATTTCATGTCTTCATCTACACTTCCAATACCGGCAATGCCAAAAGTATCAATTAAGACTTTGGCTACATTAGGTGATAAGAATGCTGGTAAACTGGGACCTAAATGAATGTTTTTAACACCTAAGGATAACAATGCCAATAAAACGATGACTGCTTTTTGTTCGTACCAGGCAATATTGTATGCAATCGGCAAATCATTGATGTCATTCAATTCAAATATTTCTTTCAGTTTCAGCGCAATTACAGCCAGTGAATAGGAATCGTTGCATTGACCTGCATCCAATACGCGTGGGATTCCACCAATATCACCAAGGGGTAGTTTGTTGTAACGGTATTTTGCGCATCCGGCAGTTAATATAATGGTATCCTTTGGTAACTGTTCTGCAAATTCAGTATAATAATTACGATCTTTCATGCGTCCATCGCAACCTGCCATTACAAAGAATTTTTTGATAGCGCCTGATTTAACCGCAGCTACTACTTTATCTGCCAATGCAAAAACCTGGGCATGTGCGAATCCACCAACGATTTCTCCTGTTTCAATTTCAGTTGGTGATTTACTGGTTTTAGCAAGAGCAATTATTGAGCTGAAATCTTTAGCTTCCCCTTCTTTCGCATTTTCTATATGTTTAAAACCCGGAAATCCGGCAACACCTGTAGTAAATATACGATCAGCATAAGTAGCTTTTGAAGATGGCGGAACTATACAATTGGTTGTAAACAAAACCGGTCCGTTGAAAGTTTCAAAATCTTCTTTTTGTTGCCACCATGCACCACCATAATTACCTGCTAAATGGCTGTATTTTTTAAATGCAGGATAATAGTGAGCCGGAAGCATTTCACTGTGTGTGTATACATCTACTCCAGTTCCTTCGGTTTGTTTCAGTAATTCGTCCATATCTTTCAAATCATGACCACTGATTAGTATTCCCGGATTCTTGCGAACGCCCAGATTTACTTTTGTTAGCTCAGGATTTCCAAATGCAGTTGTATTTGCCTCATCCAGCAAAGCCATTACGCTAACACCAAACTTACCTGTTTCAAGTACCAATGCAATGTTTGCTTCTGCACTTAATTCATCATTGCTTAGCGCAGCCATAGCCCGGCATGCAAAAGCATAAATTTCCTCGTTTTCTTTTCCCAAAACATTTGCGTGGTCGGCTTAAGCAGCCATTCCTTTTAAACCATACAAAATCAGGGCTCTAAGTGAACGGATGTCTTCGTTGGGAGCATCAATCTCACCATTTATTTCTGCTGCTTTCAATACTATTTCTGTTATTGACTTTCCTTCCCATATAGCACATTCTTTGCTGATATCAGTATAATTTCCTTTTAGATCCAATATATTTTTCTTCAGTTCAGCTCTTAGAATAAAGCATTCTTTGATTCTTTCGATAAAGAAAGTTTCGGTGAAGTTAACATTGGTAATAGTTGAAAACAAGCCTTCCATAAGGAATCTGTCAAATTTATTGTTTCTTTGACCTAAGTCATTTAAACGTTCAGCAAATAATGCATTTCCTTTTAAAAGATACACAAACAAATCCTGTAAATGTATTACTTCACTTGTAACACCACATACTCCGATTTTTGTCGTACAGCCGCTTCCTTTTGCAGCTTCCTGACATTGATAACAAAACATACTCATTTTTTAATTTTTTATTGTTAATTATTATTAGTTATTTAGACTATTAGGTTATTTGGTTAAAAAATTGAAATTCGATACCGGAAGTTAGTGACAATAAACCCTTAAACTTTTTCCTTTATCCTTTAACCTTTTTCCTTTATACTTTAACCTTTATACTTTATACTTTAACCTTTATAAACTTATCTAAACCCAGTTTTCTGAAATGATTTCCCCTTGTATACTCACAACAATTGATTTAACGGGGATTTTTCGGGCAGAAGCATCCACAGCCATTTTTGCAATTTGCAGTAAACCTCCGCAACAGGGAACTTCCATCATAATTACACTCAATGTATTAATTTTAGACTCATCTATCATGGCTGATAATTTTTCAATATATATTTCTTTGCCGGTATCTAATTTAGGACAAGCAATTGCCAATGTTTTCCCTTTTAAGAAATGATTATGGAAATTTCCGAATGAAAAAGCCACACAATCTGCAGCCAATACTACATCTGCATTTTTAAAATATCCTGCCATCGGGTTTAGTAAATGCAATTGTACCGGCCATTGGCGCAATTCGGAAGCAACATCTGTTGCCTGATTTGTATTCATATTTTCTGCTACTGGCGTTCTGAAATCTTTTGCTTCAGATCCCGGGCATGCACATCCCTTGTGTTGATGTTCTGAGTTCATTTGTTTTATATTTAATGTTGTTAAATTGATATTTATATTATTGTTTTTTAAATATTCTAAGCCCTGATTAAAATAAGCTGTTTCTCCATGTTCTTTCAGATGTTTTAAATGGGCTAAAACAGTATCACCCCCTTTTAATGAGATGCGTTCCATTACTGCAATTTCATCATAAGCTTCTGCTTCCCTTTCTTCCAGCTCAATGGCGCCTTCGGGGCAGTCACCGATACAGGCACCCAATCCATCGCAAAACAATTCGCTGATCATGCGAGCTTTGCCATCAATCAATTGCAATGCTCCTTCATGGCATCCTGTAATGCACTGTCCACAGCCATTACAAAGATCTTCATCTATTTTTATTATAGTTCTCTTCATATATATATTTTTAAATTATCATTTTAAATACTGAATGTTTATCTTTTATAACTTTATAATTAGTTGAAAAATTAAATCAAATCCGATAATTTTGTTTTTGATAAATATTCTTTGAATTCTTTGGTGAGTTTGCTTGTCAATCCCCCGAAAATACAATCTTTAAACGGGCATATAGCACAATTACCCATGCAACTTATGTCTTCAATAATACCTTCTACCAATTCGAATATTTCAAGCAAAGTTATTTTATCAGCATCGCGACCTAAAACAAAACCTCCCTTAGGCCCTCTGTCAGAGATTAAAAAACCACTTTTTGTTAACTGATGCATCACTTTTGACAAATGATTTCTTGAAAAATTTGAAGCAATAGCTAACTCATTTGCATTGATTTTAACATTAGACTTTGCTATGGCAACCATGCTATGAATGGCTATTGATGCGGCTTCTGATATATTAATTATTCTGCTCAATTTTTATATATGTATTTTGGTATTTGAATACGCAAATATAATAATAAAAATACATATCAAACAAATTTATTTTCATTTATTTTGTTAAAAATTCAATATAAATTGTATTAGATTGTTTTACAATTATTTGTAAAATATAATTATAGTATACATTAAGATTTTATTGATAATTGAAAGCTTTCAATAAAAAGCATATTGATTTTATTTATCAGTGAATAAAAACTAAATTTTATAACAAATATGAATAATTTTATACGACAGTTTCACGGATTAGTCTTATACTTGCACAATATTAAATACATGAATAGTTTTTATGACTAAAATTAACTGGAAACCAGGTACAATGTTATATCCATTACCTGCAGTAATGGTAAGTTGCGGAGCTACTGAGGAAGAATTCAATATTATCACTATTGCATGGACCGGAACCATTTGTTCCAATCCTCCTATGTGCTATATATCTGTTCAGCCCAGACGACATTCTTATGAAATCATTAAAAAAAATAAGGAATTTGTTATCAATCTTACCAATGAGCAACTGGCTTTTGCCACTGACTGGTGTGGTGTAAAATCGGGAAAAGATGTCAATAAATTCAAAGAAATGAAACTTACACCAGGAAAATCACAATTGGTTAAAGCTCCACTTATTGCTGAATCTCCGGTAAATATAGAATGTGTGGTTAAAGAAATAATACCATTGGGTTCACATGATATGTTTATTGCCGAAATAATCGCAGTAAATGTTGACCCGAAATACCTTGATCCGAAAACCCAGGCCTTTGATATGGAAAAAGCAAAACTAATTTGTTATTCCCATGGAAAATATTTTAATTTAGGCGAATTTATAGGTGGTTTTGGGTTTTCTGTTATGAAAGAAAAAACAAAAAAAAAGAAATTTTCGAAAGTCATTCAAGCCTAATTTGTTAAATAAAACTAAATCGATTAATTAACATACAAATATTGCTAAAAACAATTACTTTTACAAAAAAATAATTCCAAAGATGAGAAAACTTATTTCCTTTGTTTTATTATTGAATATACTATTATTCAGTAATTTAAGTTTTGCACAAACTGTTTTATACGGGAATGATGCAAAAAAAATTATTCCAGGAACCGAAATACTGGCGCTTGAAAAAAACAGTTTAACTCCAACTTATTTTAAATTTGACAAGGGATCTGAGATATTGTTTGAAAATCTGGATTATCTTTTGCATAAAATATTAAAAATTGATGAAAGTCTTAATTATAGCTTAATTAATCAAAATAAAGATCAATCAGGCAATGTTCATTATAGGTATGAACTTACATTTCTGAGTTACCGGATTCAGGATGCTATGTTTATAGTGCATGTAAATAATGGGAAAATTTATGCTGTAAATGGGAATTTATTCCGAAATATTAATCTTTCAAATAATATAGGTCTTTCTGAAAGTGATGCACTTCATCAACTATTAGGAAAAATAAATGCTCAAAAGTACAAATGGCAAATGCCTGAAGAAGAAATGCTTTTACAAAAAGAAAGCAATAACCCCCGGGCTACTTATTACCCGAAAGGAGAAATTGTAATTGTAAAAGATAAAACCAAAGAAGAATATTTATATACTTATAGTTTTAATGTATATGCATCTTTACCTTTAAAAAGAGCCATCTATTGCGTTGATGCTTCAAATGGCAACATTGTTTTTGAAAATAATATTATTCATGAAGGAAATGCCAATGGGACTGCTGTTACTAAATTCAGCGGCACACAACCTATAAAAACTGACAGCCTTGGTCCTTCATCATTCAGACTTCGCGAAACCTACAGAGGATTAGGTATAGAAACCTATAATATGTTAAAAGGAACTAATTACGGAAATGCTGTAGATTTTACCGATACGGATAATTTATGGAACAATGTTAATACAGCAAAAGATGAAGTAGCAACAGATGCCCATTGGGGAGCCGGAAAGACCTGGGATTTTTTCTATTATAAATTCGAAAGAAACAGTATTGATAACTTGGGTTTTAAAATTAAAAGTTATGTACATTATGATGTTAATTATGCCAATGCTTTTTGGGATGGTCAACGCATGACCTATGGTGATGGAAATACCAGCTGGCAACCCTTGGTTGCTTTGGATATTTGTGGTCATGAAATTACACATGGTCTTACAACTTTTACTGCAAATTTAAATTATTCGAATGAGTCAGGTGCTTTAAACGAAGCCTTTAGCGATATTTTTGCAACAGCTATTGAATTTTATGCTAAACCAGCAACTGCCAATTGGTTAATTGGTGATGATATTGGTACGCCTATCCGTTCAATGTCAAATCCAGGTGCTTTCAGTCAACCTGATACTTACCTCGGTTCTGCATGGTATTCCGGAACTGCTGATAATGGAGGAGTCCATACCAATTCAGGTGTTTTAAATTTTTGGTTTTATTTACTTACAAATGGTGGTAGTGGAACCAATGATAATTTTCAAACATACAATGTTACCGGACTTGGAATTGATACTGCTCAATCCATAGCATTCCGTTTATTGACCGTATATCTAACCAGCTCATCGCAATATGCAGATGCAAGATTTTATGCAATTATTGCTGCAACAGATTTATATGGAGCTTGTGGTCAAGCTGTTCAAAGTGTCTGTGATGCATTTCATGCTGTTGGTATTGGTAATGCTTTTGTGTCTGGTGTTCAGAGTAATTTTATTGCATCCAATGCCACGTTTTGCCAAACTCCGGCAAATGTTAACTTTGTAAATCAAAGCAATAATGGAGGAAGTTATCTTTGGGATTTTGGTGATGGAACCACAAGTACTTTGCTTAACCCAACACATATCTATAACAGTTATGGAAACTATACTGTAAAACTTGTTACAAATGGCGGAAGTTGTGGAATTGACAGTATTACCAAATTACAATACATAAGTATTCTACCTACAAATCCATGTTTGATTATTATGCCTCAAACTGGAAGTTTAACAGCCACAGCTTGTAATGGAACGTTGTATGATAATGGCAGTTCAAATAATTATACCGATAATTCAGACGTTACTACTGTTATTTCTCCTACCGGAGCTTCTACTTTAACATTAACTTTTTCAAGTTTTAATTACGAAACAAATTTTGATTATCTGTATGTTTATGATGGAAACTCTACTTCATCACCACTAATCGGAAAATACACAGGAAACACTTTGCCAAATGGAGGAACAATTACTTCTACTACAGGTAGTTTAACCCTCAGGCAAACCAGCGATGCTGCTGCCAATGAACTGGGATTTGTTGCTGTATGGCAATGTATTTACCCAACAGTTGCACCAAATTGTAGTTTTAAAGTTTCTGATACTGCAAGTTGTACTGGTATTATCAATTTTATAGATATGTCTACTAATGGTCCCAATAACTGGCTTTGGAATTTTGGAGATGCAACTACTTCTAATTCTCAGTATCCAACACATACTTATCTGAATAATGGTGATTATACTGTAAAATTATACACATCAAATGCTTATGGTGCAGATTCTGTTATAAAAACAAATTTAATTCATATTAATAAACCAATTGATCCAATTATTCCAAACGATACAGCTCATTGCGGAGCTACTTCGTTTATATTTAATGTGAATGGAAATGGAAAAATCAATTGGTTCAATTCACCAACTTCTACTACACCTATCGATACAGGTTTAGTTTTTAACACCGGTGTTTTAAATTCAAATACTACTTTTTATATTGAATCTCAAGTTAATTCATCAAATGTTTATGGTGGGAAACCTGATACAACAGGAGGCGGAAGCTATTTTACAAATACAACCAAACATTATCTTGTTTTTGATTGTCTTGCGCCAACAATATTAAAAAGTGTGAAAGTTTCTGCCGGAGCTGCCGGAAGTAAAGTGATTCAATTACAAAACAGTAGCGGAAGTATATTGGCAACAAAAACTGTTACAGTACCCAAAGGAAGCAGTCGTGTAATTTTGAATTTTAATATTCCTTTACAAAATGATTTACGCCTGGTAGGACCTGCAAGCCCTAACCTATTCAGAAATAGTGCAGGAACTGCTTATCCATATCAAGCCGGTGCTAACATTACTATAAAATACAGCAGTAATTCACAAAATCCTACTGCATCTTATTACTATTTTTATGATTGGGAAGTTGAAGGCGAAGCATGTATAAGTAACCGTTTACCTTTGAATGTATTCATCAACACAACTACTCCTTCTCCTTCATTTACATACAATGCAAATGCACTTAATACAGGATTTACCAATACAACATCTCAAGGAAATACTTATTTTTGGGATTTCGGGGATGGAACAACTTCCACACTGACAAATCCTGTTCATAATTACAGCAATTATGGAACATATTATGTAAAACTTAAAGCCATCAATGCTTGTGGTGAAGATTCAGTTACAAATACCGTCAATGTCATTGCATCTGTTCCGGAAAATGATTTTTTGAAAAGCATCAATATTTTTCCTAATCCAGCTCATAATTCAGTGAGTATATCTTTCTTTTCAGCTAAAACAGAAAACGTTGAATTAATAGTTACAGATATACTTGGAAAATCAATTTTCAATGAAAAATTGATTGTTTCTAATGAATTGTTTCTAAGAACTATTCAATTGAATGATATTGAAAAAGGTATTTATTTTATTAGTCTCAGAACAAAGAATGTATTTGTTTCGAAAAAACTAATCATTAACTAGGTTTAGTCAGGTAAAAATTTCAACAAGGGCAAACAATACGGTTTTATTTGATATGATATAGCCATAAATATAATCCCGAAACTTCGGGATCAACCGAAATAAATATATCGTGTTTTCGCCTGAAGCGAGAGCCAAATTCTGTAAAATCTAATTAAAAGAAATTAATAAAACATAGTAATTCGGTTACTTTATAAAATTTAAGCAGATGAAAAAAATAATTTCGTTATTTTTCTTAATAGGATTATGCATTAACCTTTATAGTCAGAAAAAATTAATCACATTTAATTCACAGGCTTCTGGAAAAGCAGCTAATGAAGCGTTCAGAATTATACATAGCGAAAGCATAAACGGAATTGAAATTGAATATAAATTTGACGGAGCATTTTCATTTGCAAAAAAAAATGGCAGCAAAAGCTATCAGTTATTACAAATAAAAAACTTTTCGTTGCTTCAGCATATTGGAAGGCCAGCATTACCTGCGCATATTGATATTATTGCCATTCCTGAAAATGCAGAAGCCCGGGTAAAAATCATCAGTTTCGAAAGCAAAGAATATGATAATTATTTGATATTTCCAGCTTTAAAACCAGCCCTTGATAAAGTTGGAGCCCCAGAACCTCAATTTGAAATCGACAGTGTTTTTTATGGGGAAGATATTAATTATCCCTCAAATATTATTGATATTGTTGATATTCAGAAAATAAGAGGCTTACCACTTGCTTCTGTCCAAATCTGTCCTGTGCAATACAATCCGTTTAAAAAGAAAATCATCGTTTATTCAAAAATCCGTTATAAAATAGAATTTACAAAGGCTGAATCATTTATTCGTTCTAATGATAATTCAGAACATTTTCTCAATAATTTTGCCAACCTGATGTTAAACAGCAAAGTTATCAAAGATGAAATCAGCTTAAAACATTCTATAGTAAACAAAAGTTCAAATTCAAGTGATGCCCCTAAAAATTATATTATTGTTACCCATTCTAATTATAATGATGCAGCTGACTCTTTAGCAAAATGGAAAATGCAAATGGGATATTCGGTTGAAATCATCTCAAAATCAAACTGGAGCAGTTCGATGGTGAAATCTGAAATTCAAACCAGGTACAACAACTGGACTCCAAAGCCTGACTTTGTCGCAATTATTGGAGATCACACTGAAGTTCCCGGACAGATTATCATGAACAGCATGGGAGATAATTTTGCAACAGATTTATATTATACTTGTATGGATGGAGCCAATGATTATTATGCTGACATGGCAAGAGGCAGAATTTCTGTTACTTCGGCGTCACAGGCAATGATGGTCGTTCAGAAAATAATTAATTATGAAAGATTCCCATTTATTGATTCCCTTTTTTATAAATCGGGTATAAATGCAGCTTATTTTCAGGATGATGATGCAAATGGATATGCTGATCGTCGATTTGCTCAGACCAGTGAAGATATCAGGAATTATATGGTAAATTCTCAAAGTTTTGACGTCACAAGGGTATACAAAACCAATACAGCTACCAATCCAATGTATTGGAATAACGGCACTTATTCAGCAGGTGAAGCAATTCCTGCTTATTTAAAAAAACCAACATTTCCCTGGAATGGTAACAATCTTGATATCAACAATAAAATTAACAGCAGCCACAGTGCCCTCTATCTGTTTCACAGAGACCATGGATACGAACTTGGCTGGGGAGATCCCTCGTATACCAATACTGACATCAATAACCTCAACAATGGAAACCGTTTACCAGTTGTTTTCAGTATCAATTGTCTTACCGGAAAATTTCTGGAACCCGAATGTTTTTCAGAAAAATTCTTAAGGAAAGCCAATGGAGGAACCGCGGGAATATTCGGACATGCAGAAGTTAGCTACAGCGGTTATAATGATGGATTGTCATTAGGACTCATTGACGCAATCTGGTCCAATCCTGGTTTAATTCCAAATTTTACAGGAAACGGCGACAATCCTCAGGGAAGCCCGACAGCACATACTCCAATTTACACCTTAGGAGACGTAGGAAATCAAAGTTTGATCCGTATGGTTCAAACCTGGGGTAACAATCAGTATACTTTTGAATTGTTGCATTATTTCGGAGATCCTTCTATGAAAATATGGACTGCGAATCCCATTCAGATAACTGCTACTCACAACAGCAGCATCAATTGTATTTCAGATACTTCTTTTATTATTACTAACGCTTCATGCCTTGATGGTTTAGCTACACTTGTCGTTGATAATAACATTATTGGTTCAGTTCAGTTGGTAAACGGATACGGTATGATTCACTTCGCTTCAATTAACGCAAGTTATGCTACACTAAGCATTTCCAAACACAATTATAAGCCATATATTTCTGATATTATCATTAATGGAAACTGCCCAAAATCTAAATTTATCATTTCATCTGGCACATTATGTTTAATGGACAGTATCTTTGTAAGCAATCAATCTTCTGGAAGCATTGCTTCATATTTCTGGAATTTTGGAGCAAATGCCTCACCCGCTACCTCTAACCTCGCACAACCACTTCCTTTTATTTATTCCACTTCTGGCAATAAACAAATTACATTGACTGTGACAGATTCGAGTAATCATACCAATACTTTTACTGCAAATATTCAGATAGACCCTGTTTGCAAGTATTTGATACCTAAAAATGCTGTTGATTCATCTTCTGCCTGCTATGGTATTATTAAAGATGATGGTGGCGAAAATAATTATTCGGATAATACCAATGGTGTATTTATCATTCATCCAAACAATGCTGCAAATGTAACTTTAAATTTTAGCAGTTTCAATTTTGAAAACGTAAGCGACTATTTATATATATATGATGGCAGTTCAACTTCATCTCCACTTATCGGACAATATACAGGGACTTCTCTCCCCAATGGAGGATCTATTAGTTCTACTTCCGGAAGTATAACTCTCAGGCAAACCAGCGATGCCAATTTATCATTTCAGGGTTTTGAAGCCAGCTGGCAATGTAATGCTGCTGCTCCTCCTGAATGTAATTTCATACTCTCAGACACTTCCAGCTGCACAGGTATCATTAAATTTACAGATGTATCCACTAATGGGCCGACTATGTGGCACTGGGACTTTGGTGATGGAATAACTTCAGCCATTCAGCATCCTACACACAACTATCAAAACAATGGAACATATAATGTAAAATTATACACAGCGAATACATACGGTAGCGATTCAATTATTAAAACAAGCATAGTAAACGTTATCGATAAACCAGTTGACCCAATATTGCCCAATGATACTGCAAATTGCGGAGCTACTTCCTTTACTTTAAATGCAGGAGGTTCAGGAAATATTAAATGGTTCAACTCTCCTACTGCCAGTTTACCAATTAATACCGGTCAGGTATTCAATACTCCTGTTTTAAGTTTCAACACCAGCTATTACATCGAATCTCAGATAAACAAAGCAAGTATTTTTGGTGGCAAAACAGATAATACCGGCGGAGGAGGTTATTTCAACAATACGAATATACATTACCTTGTTTTTGATTGTTTAATTCCTACAAAAATCATAAGTGTTAAAGTGTATGCTACATCAGCTGCAAATCGTACTTTCCAGCTACAAGATAGTACCGGTGCAGTTTTAAAAAGCATAACCGCTTATGTTCCAAACGGTACAAGCCGTGTTACCCTCAACTTTGATGTTGCTGTTCAAAAAAACTTACGCTTAGCTGGACCTGCCAGCCCTAACTTATACAGAAACAATGGAGGAACAGCCTATCCTTACTTAATTGGGAACAAAATAGCTATAAATTATTGCAGTGCTACAACAAATCCTACCAGCTATTATTATTATTTTTATGATTGGGAAATTGAAGGAGATGCTTGTATCAGTAACCGTTTACCTTTAAATATTTATATCAATACTGCAAAACCTATTGCTTCATTTACACATACTACAAATTTGCTGAATATTGATTTCAACAATACAACATTGCAGGGAAATAGCTATCTTTGGGATTTCGGTGATGGTACCACCTCTACTTTGCTTCACCCTTCGCATGCTTATAACAGTTATGGAAATTATACAGTTAAACTGATCTCAAAAAATGCGTGTGGTTTAGATACTGTTTCAAAAAACATCAATTTAAGTTTATCCATTAACGAACTTAAGCTGCAAAGCAATCTGAATATTTATCCTAACCCGACTAATTCACTGCTTAACATTGAAATCCCTGATATGTCATCTGGAAAACTACAATTGCAGTTGATTACTATTACAGGACAATTAATCTGGAACAATAGCTTTGAATTGCCCGGCACTTTATTTAATACAACAATAGATATGAAAAGGTTTGCAAAAGGGATTTATTATCTTCGCTTTCAACAGGAGCAACAGATTATAGTAAAGAAGGTTATTAAACTCTAAAGAAATCATTAACTGCTAATCTTCCATTAT
>CAIUKU010000382.1 GCA_903899825.1 uncultured Bacteroidales bacterium
TAGGTACCACTGCCATTGCATTTGCTCAAATGTCGGGAGCAGGTACTTATGCTGCAGGTTCCGGTATGACACTATCGGGGAATTCATTTGCTGTTGATTCATCAGTTGCCCGTTTAACAGCAGCACAAACATTGACCAATAAAGGCATAGATGCTGACAATAATACCATTGCTAATCTTGAAACGGATAATTTTAAAACTGGTGTTATAGATACAGATGGAACGCTTAATGCTAGCTTAGATACTAAAATAGCAACTCAAAAAGCTGTCAGAACTTATGTTGATGCTAAATCAGCCCTGAAAACCAATTATTACAAAGGCACCATCACTGCTACTGCTACCGGTACGATCACAGCAGCTACACATGCATGTGGAACAGCTCCCAATGTTCAGGTGTATGAAATTTCAGCAGGGAATGCCAGTTTGATTGAAGTTGATATAGTGGTTGCAACTGCCAATGGTGATATTACCTGGACTGCCAGTGCTGCTATTACAGGTTATGTTGTAGTAATAGGTAAGTAAATGAAGAAATACTCAACGCAGGTATTTAAAGAACTGGCTAGCCTGGCCGAAAATATTCCATCCGGTTTCAGGGCTTTGTTTGCTAAATCGGATGGTTTGTACACTAAAAACTTTGCAGGCATTACGTTGAAAATTCTGACAGACGGGGATAGTGTGAGCAATGCTGATACTTTAGATAGTTTACATGCATCTGCTTTTGCCAGAAATGATACTGCTTTTACTTCATCTGAAAACATTGGTAATAATTTTACTAATATTAAACTCTATGTATTAAACGCAGCAGAACATGGCAATCTAAATACTGCAATCAATAATTTATATTCCCATGATGCCAATCCAAAAGTAATTATTTTGCAGCCTGGTGCTTATGCGGTTGATAGTTGTATTAATTTAGCTTCAAAATTCGTGTTTGGTATCATAGGTTGTTCCAGAGAAGATACCTTGATTCAAAGTAATTGCCATTCAATTTTTTCAGATTGTTTATTTTTAGAAAATTTGAAATTTGTAATAAAAGGCGAATATTCAGATACTAATTCCGGAATTGTTATTTCTGCCGATGATAGAGAAAATAATAGCTTTATAAACAACGTGACCATTGTAAATAATTTTACTGATAACCTGAATCTTGTAGTAGGTATTCAACATTTTAAAAGTGGAAACAATATTGCCATTTATGGTTTTAATCAGGCTTTATCCTATTGTTATAATTTCTCAAACATAACCATTGATCTTACATCAATTGATGAATATTTAGCCGGATATCTTGTAAACTCTTGCAAACGTATTAGCAATATTGATATAGTGTTTATAGCTATGGGAAAGGTTTTTTATAAATGTTCAGAGCTTACTAATTTTAAAGTTTTTTCCGGTATTTTTAATAAAACCATTGCTTTTGACAGTTGTGAAAACATTTCTACTGGAAGAATATATGAATTAAAATATGGGTTTGCAAACAGCAAATTTATTAACAATGTTTATGTTAATGGCTGCGTTTATGCATTTTCTTATTCAGATAAAATTTCATTGTGTTTTGCTGAAGCAAATAGTACTGGTTTTTATATGTGCAATGGCATGGTGAACAACCAATCTTACAATAACTCATCTTCTCAATACGACACTTGCTATGCTGATATGAGTAGTACATATTCTGTGAATGATTCTGCTGATGGTGGTTGGAATTTTTAAATATAAATAAAATGCTGACAATAAAAATCAATGACAAGGTACTGGCAATTGATCCTTCAACGAAATTACGTTTCGATATCAATTCTACATTGTTTGAAACCGATGCCATCCCTGGCAGTTATATTTGCCCTTTTGATATTCCGGTAAAAGATAATAATTTTTTTGAAAATGCTGAATTTATTGAAGTAAACCGATTATTCAAAAAATATCCTTGTATGGTATTTTTGAACAATACACCAATTTTTTCAGGTGAATTAATACTTAATTCTACTTTACAAAATAAATATCGTGTTTCAGTTATTTTAACCGGAATAGCCTCTGACTTTCCGGATAAAAAACTGAATGAATTAAATTATGGAAGTGATATTACTTTTGCTTCAGCAGTAAATTATGCTAAAACAAATAATTCAATTACTGATGATTCAGCTGTTTGCGTATTCCCAACTATTTATGTTCCTAATATGTATGGTAATAGTGATGATGATTCTGATTCTCCTGCCAATGCAGATTTTGGTGGACATGAAATCGTTGGTGTAAACATAAGTAAAACCGGCAAATTTATCAATTATTGGAATGCTCAAAATCAAACATTTCCTATAAATGAAATTCAACCTTCAAATGTTCCCAAAAATGATAATCGCTTTGTTCTGGTCCCACAATTCAAATTAATTTTTGTTGTCAAAAAATTATTTGAAAGTCTTGGATATACTGTTTCAGGTGACTTTTTTGCCGATTCCTTTTTAAGCAAATTGCTTTTTATGAATTATTTTGCAATGGATGATAAAAAGAAAAAATACTTTTTATCTGCTTCTCATCCTGCAGTTTTTACAAATGCTCAATTGTTTAATGGTACTATTCCTTTCAATGATATTACTTCATTGGGAAATGAAGATCAGAATAATTCATGGGATATGCAACATAATTGCTATACCATTCAAACAATTGGTTGGCATTCTATAAAAGCAGTATTTTCAATTCAATGCTTGAATTTAATCAATGGGAATAGTCATTTCTCATTATCTGCTAATGTAATGAACCTGATGAATAACGGTATTTTTACCTATGGTGGTTATAGTGTTCAGGCAAATTTTAATTATTTTACCTTAAACGAAATCAGATCAGTTGAAATATCCGCAAACTTCTATTTCAACACTGCAGATATTGGTAAAAAAATTATAATAACTGGTTTAGATAATACCGGAGGTTATGCATTTCGTTTCCTTTCAGCCAAATTAAACATTACAGCCACATCCTACCAAAATTTAAATAGATTCTCTAATAAAATAAAAATAGCAAATCATGTTACATCAAATACTGTTGGCACAGTATTAAATTCACTAAAATTAAATTTTGGCTTGGCTTTATTTTTTGATGCTGAAAATAAAACTATTGAAATTAGCTTTTTAAAAGATATTTTAAAAAGTTTTAATTCAATAGATATTACAGAAAATGTAATAAAAAATTCAGTTGAAATATCCATTGAAGAAAATAAAGGTTTTTTAATTTCTCAAAAAAATGATGAAGATATATCAGATATTGACAATCTGGATAATATCGGTTCATTCATTAAAAAAACAGATCTGCCGGTACCTGATAAATTAAATGTTATTGCAGAAGTGCTGCAGGAAGGTTGTTTTTATCAATACAAAAAAAATGATACAACCTTCGCTTTGGAGTGGATTAAATTTGGTACTTCAGTCAGAGAAATTAAAGAAGGAAATGAAACAGAAAATGTTTCATTGGATATTAGTGTTACAACAAATGTACTAAAAAATAATGTTCTGGTACCTTATAGCAAACAGCAAGGTACTTCTGATTTTTTTGATACCGGTATAAATGATACAGATCTTCAATTATTAAACTGGTATGGAATGAAAAAAAATCTTTTAAATATGTATTATCCTTTCGCCAGTGCATTAAAATTTGATGCTTTTGGTAATATCATAAATGATATTGAACTTAGGTTGGATGGTCCTTGTGGTTTGTATAAAAATTATTTAGAATCCTGGTACAATTTTATTGATAATGCTGAAACAGTTAATTTGCAACTTAAAATTGATACTCCTAAATTAATTGAAATTTTAAAAGTTTTCAAACCGCAGGAAAATACTGCTTCACAACAAATAAGAAAATTAAAGTATAAGAATATTCTTTTGTTGCCTAAAGCTTTTAGCATTATTATTCCGGTTTCAGGTGGTTATATTGAAAGTGAAATTGAAGTATTAAAAGAAGGAGGGATTGAATTATGATAGAACAAAAAACTACCATTGATGGTGTTGTTATAGATGATGCTAAATTTCTTTTGAGATCTGCCAGATGGGCTGCCAATTCAAAAAACATTTTTAAATCCAACATCAATAGCATGATGTCAGCAAAACAAACCGGTGTATTGGCTGCCAGTGTTTCATCTTCTTTAAAGAGAAAAGGCGGTATGATAGAACGTGCTTCTTTTGGCTTTCATCAGTATGGTATTGATATGGCTTATGGTGTTGGTAGAGGCTATATTCATACGCCTTTTGGAGTGGTTAGAGGAGCAAGGACAGACAGACACAGAAAAACAAAAGGTAAAAAAGACAAAGGTATTTTTACAATGGTTGGTGGTGGTGCAATCAATAGAAAACCTATTGATTGGTTCGATTCCGAACTTCCTGCAATAGTTGAAACTTTTGCAGATTTAATTTCTGAATA
>CAIUKU010000383.1 GCA_903899825.1 uncultured Bacteroidales bacterium
GGGAGATATTGAAGAAAACTGGAATGGTCATTTAAGATTCCAGCCAGCTATTGAAATAGGCATAGGTAAAGAATTTAATACAATATTTAGTATCGAAAACAATTTCTTGATTGGAAATATCGAAGGTTATAATTCTTCTTATAACAGATATTTTAAAGCGGATTTTTTTGAATATAATTTATCTGGAGTAATTGATTTTTCTACGCTTTCTTCAGGGTTTAACGCTCAAAGAAAGCTTCATTTTGATGGTGTTTTAGGAATAGGATTCTATAATTATAGCAGTACTTTAAAATCAATCAGCACTGACAGTATTATAAATACAATTATTTATGACAAAAAAAACTATAAAACCGAAAGAAATTCAGAATTTATTTTAAAAACAGGATTTAATTTAAAAATTAGAATTTCGGATCATTTAGATTTAAATCTTAGCAACATATGGTCATTAACCGGAAGCGACTATCTTGACAGTTACGAGGGAGGCTTTGCTTATGATATATACTCATTTACTTCAATTGGTATTGCTTATAAATTTAATTTCCGGAAAAATGGTAAATCTATGGTTAATTATGGAGTAAGGCATTAAGAATTCAGGATTACTAACCTGAATTGCTCATTAGAAAATTTGAAATCGGTTTTCAAATTTGTACGGAATTTTAATTCAATTATATAAAAAAACTGCATCTGTATTAACAATAAAATCATTTAACTCAACTTTTCAATTTTCCTAGGATTAGTTTGGGATCAATCAGGATTTTCTAAACAATCTAACAAATAGCATATATATCGAAATAATAATATATATATGAGTAAATCGTTCTTGATAGTATAGATATGATTTTTGATGAAAAATCTATTTTTTTTTGTAAAACATTTCAATAAATAGCTTATTTTTGATAAATATTTTAATTAATTGGAAAATCTGGAATCAAAAGAAAATATTAAGTACTGACAACTACTGAATTTGACTGATGCCAGTTTAATATCCATAAATTCAGATTTTTATTAGTAATTTTTATATTTATAATTATGTTTTTAAAAAGAAATTTCATACTGATAGCATTATTTGGAACATTGATAGGATTCAACGAATGCATGATAGGTGGATTGAATATACCTTTCCGATCTGTTGTATTGAGTTCAATTACGCTAGCTTTCCTTGCACTTGCACGTTTTTATATTCCAAAATCAGGGACTTCATTTTTAATTATTATAATTGCCATTCTATTCAAAATAAACAGCTATGGTATTCAATCCTATTGCACTCCGGCTGCTTTTTTATGCGGTCCAACAGCATTGCTAATGCTTGGAACTGCTTTTGAAATATTTGCATATATTTTTATAACAAAAACACGATTCAAATACCTTAACTATGTATTAAGCTGTGTACTCACTGCCATCATTGTCTTTATAGCATTTGGATTAATGAATACATTTATCCTCAAAAGCTGGGATACTTCCCGTTTAGTTGAATACATATTTTTAAAAGGAAGTTTAACAGCTGTTTTTTCAGCTACACTTAGTTTATTGGGATTGTATGCAGCTAAATCTTTCAGCCCCCTCAATATTGTAAGAATTCATCCTTATTTGATGAATTCTATACTTGGAAGTATAATTATAGCACTTTGGATGCTTGGATCTTATATAGTGTAGTAAATACAAATAGTTTTCAAAAATAACCGAAATTCATCTTCATTTTATTTAAAAAACTGAATAGGAATTGCATTTTTATTCATATTGCGTATATTTGCAAAAAATATATGTCAGATGAAGGTGCTTATAGCAATAGATGATACTGATAATTATGAAAGCAGAGGTACTGGATTTCAGGCAAGACAATTGGGTAAGCTTATAGCTGATTTAAACATTGGAAAAATTGCCGGAATTACCCGCCACCAGTTATATGTTCATGAAAGTATTCCATATACTTCTCACAATAGTTCTGCTTGTATTGAAGCTGATATCTACGATTTCAGCGCTTTAACTACAGTTTGTCGTAATTTTTTATTGGAAATAGCTGCGGATGGATCTGACGCAGGATTGTGTATTGCGAAATACTCAGCTATTCATCAGGATATTATTAAATGGGGATACAGAGCTAAAAAAGAAGTATTAACAAAAGAAGAAGCCCATCTGATTGCTGAAAAAAACATTATTTATCTTGAAGGTCTTACTGGTGAAAAAATAGGGGTAATTGGTTCATTGGCAGCAATTGGTTTACACTTTGATGGCAATGACGGAAGATATTTATGGATAGCAGGCAAAGAAATGCGAGAGATTCAGGGTATATACAGGGTAAGTGAATTAAAAAATATTTCAACGATAAATGATGTACTTACCAAAGAAAATTATAATTTTGTTGCTGATTCCGAAACTGTATTTATTGAAGATTGGTTACGACCTATTTTAAAAAACAAAAAAGCAGTGATTATAGTAGAAAAATCAACTACCGATGAATATGAATGGAAGGCATTGGTAAAAAATGATGTAAAATTGCTTACTCAATAAATTTTTTATTATTTAATTGTATGAATATAAAAAGCATTTCGCAAAAACGCAGCCTTGCATTAAGCATCGCAGAATTTATTTTCTTATTTTTACTGGGAGCAACTGCCATTGTTTTGCATTCAAAATTGAGAATTCCTTTACATTTACCAGGACGCCACGGTATTGAATTTATGATGTTATTACTTATAGGCAGAAGTGTTTCTTCTTTTCGTTATGCAAGTTCCATTTCCACTTTGGGCGTTTCAGCAATGTTGGTGGTTCCCATGCTTGGATTCACTGATCCTTTTGTAGCTGTTAATTTTATACTTCCGGGAATCGCCATTGATTTATGTTACAATATTTTTCCTAAAATACATAAAAATATATGGTTATTGGCTTTATCAGCTGGCATAGCTTATGCGCTGATACCAATATCACGCTTATTGATTTCATTGTCCACCGGATATATGTATGCCTCTTTTTTGGGTGGTTTTCTGTATCCTTTGGCAACTCACTTTGGATTTGGGTTTATTGGCGGACTTGGAGGTAGTGCATTGGTGAAAGCGGTCAGTAAAAGGAAATAATTGTTAATGATTTAAACTTTATTTTTATTGTCAGATCTTTAATCGCTATCAATTTAAAACTTAACAGGAAAAGAGCATATTATAGAAAAAATGATAACAAATTGGAATATGTGTTAATTTTATGTTTCGCTAAACTGAACAATTTCAATCTTTAAGTGAATTTATATATAGATAATATTTTAGCAATTAC
>CAIUKU010000384.1 GCA_903899825.1 uncultured Bacteroidales bacterium
TAAAGGTTAAAGGTTAAAGGTTAAAGGTTAAAGGTTAAAGGTTAAAGGTTAAAGGTTAAAGGATAAAGGGTAAAGGGTAAAGGGTAAAAGTTAAAGGGTAAAGGATAAAGGTTAAAGGATTAAAAAGAATAAATTTATAGAAATTTGGGTTGAATAATCTTTATCTATGTTTTGATGTTTTTGAATATATGCTTCCTAATATTTTCTTGAGTTCTTCTGATTCTTTTTCAATGCATGTCCATTTTTCGGGGGATTCGTGTATAGACATTATTAATCGTATCCAATAATTAGTTTCTCTCATCTCTTTTAAGGATATTCCAATTTTATTGTTAAAATCTGCAGTTGAAACAGCAGCTTGTGATTCTTCATAATTTGCGCCACTAGAAGTTGCAGATTTAATTAATTGATAAGTAATTACAGTATATTCAGGAGATTTTGGTAACAATCTGATTAAAATAATAATATCTGTTGCAAACTTAAACAATCTTTCCTGTAAATCCCTATTTATCATCTCTTAATATGAATTAATGAATACATTTTCACTATATCCTTGTTTCAACTTTATCCTTTAACCTTCTTTCAACTTTAACCTTGTTTTTACATTCTTTCCGGAACGTCAATGCCCAGTAATCCCATAGCCGATTTAAGAATATTGGCAGTAAAAACAGACAATACCAGACGGAAATTTCGCAATACTTCGTTTTCTTCTTTTAATATTGTTATTTCCTGATAAAAACCATTGTATTCTTTGGCCAGTTCAAAAGCAAAATTGGCAATCAGGGCGGGACTTCTGTTCTCTCCTGCAATCTTTATCACAGATGGATATTCATGCAGCAGACGGATGATATCTATTTCCTTGCTCTGTATTTCAATGTTTTCACTTATCGGACTAATATCAGCTGATGCTTTTTTAATCAATGATTTAATGCGGGCATGGGTATATTGTATAAACGGACCGGTATGACCATTAAAATCTATCGATTCTGTCGGGTTGAAAAGCATATTTTTTTGAGGATCCACTTTCAGTATAAAATATTTCAACGCTCCCATGGCAATAACAGCATACAATTGTCGGGCTTCTTCACTTTCGAAATCGTCTATTTTCCCCAATTCCAAAGCTTTATCATAAGCCGTTTTTTCCATTTCATCCATCAGATCGTCTGCATCTACTACAGTACCTTCTCTTGATTTCATTTTGCCGGCAGGTAATTCAACCATACCGTAGGATAAATGCTGTATGGTATCTGCCCAGTTATACCCTAATTTTTGCAAAACAAGTTTCAATACATCAAAATGGTAATTTTGTTCGTTTCCAACTACATAAATCATTTGTTGAGCCTGATATTCTTCATGACGAAGAAAAGCTGTCCCAAGGTCCTGCGTCATGTATACCGAAGTTCCGTCGGAACGGAGCAATAATTTTTCATCCAAACCTTCTGATGTTAAGTCAGCCCAGACGGATTGATCTGGTTTTCGGATAAGTTTGCCTTCGGCAACTCCTTTTTCAACTATGGATTTACCCGATAAATAGGTAGAGGATTCGTAATAGGTTTTATCAAAATCAATGCCCATGCGACGATAGGTCTGTTCAAACCCTTCATACACCCATGCATTCATAGTTTCCCATAAAAGAATAATGGTTTCGTCTTTTGCTTCCCATTTACGTAACATTTCCTGGGCAGCCAGCATCAAAGATGACTCTTTTTCAGCAATTTCTTTTTCAATTCCCTTTGCTGTTAATTCAGCTATTTCAGCCTGATAATACTTATTGAATAATACATAATATTTACCGGCCAAATGATCTCCTTTTAAGCCAGAAGTTAAAGGTGTTTCACCATTCCCCCATTTTTGCCATGCCAGCATCGATTTACAGATATGTATACCTCTGTCGTTGACAAGATTTACCTTTACTACATTTTTGCCATTGGCTTTCAATATCTGAGTTACCGACCAACCTAAGAGATTATTGCGAATATGACCCAAATGTAAGGGTTTGTTGGTATTTGGCGAAGAATATTCTATCATGATAACTTCACTTTCAGCTGCTTTTACAAAACCAAAATCAGTTTCATTCTGATGTGAGTTCAAAAACGTCAGCCAGTATGCTTTAGCAATCTGAAAATTTAAAAAGCCTTTGATAACATTAAAGTCTTCAACTTCGGTTAAATTATCTTTTACATACTGCCCTATTTCTGTAGCAGTGGCTTCTGGTGATTTTTTGGAAGCCCGCACAAAAGGAAAAACAGCAATGGTAAATTCACCTTCAAATTCCTTGCGGGTTTTTTGTAGGCTAATATCTTTTGAAGATAATTGAAGACCATATAGCGTATTTACAGCTGTTGCAACAGACTGGCATAGTTTAGATTCTAACATAACGATTGAAATGATTATATGTTTGCAAAATTACGATAAATAAAGCAATAAAAAAACCCGTCTTATTTTGAGTTCTGACGGGTTTTACAATAAATCATACGGAGATTTATTCTTTAATAAATTTCTTTATTATCGATTGTTTAGCGTTTTTAATTTGAATAAAATACATGCCCTTAGATAATTGAGAAACATCTAACTGTAATACCTTTTCCATCTCAGACAGCGTTATTTCTGATTTTAAAACTTCAATGCCTGTAATTGAAAATACAGTAACAGATGTCTCGTTAGCTTTCCATCCCCCAATATCCATATTCAGTATACTTTTCACAGGGTTTGGAAATAAAGTCAGTGAACTAACATTCAAATCGGAGACTAAAGGATTAATTACTATCACTGCATTTAAGCGGATCATCATAGCCGGGGCTGGACCATCAACCCAAATAAACCAGGAATTCATAACCGGATCGAAATAAGGAGAATTTTGAGGATCCTGAGGAGTTGCAGTATTATCTGTTGCAATTTTAACTGTATCAGTTCCTCCAAAAACCTGAATACCCGCATAATAAATAGTATCCGGCAATAGTAAATACGGAGAAGTGAAAGCCAGCGTAATTAAGTGTGGGTTTTGACCATGTGTTGTTGGAATATCATAGGAATTAATATAATAATTACTTGATTGAGCAACCTGAATCCTGTAAGGCATGTTTTCTGAAAATTTGTACAAAACAGCCTTTACTTTCGAACCGGGTTTCGTAGCTGAATCAACAACAAATATTACACTGTTTGCATTAGCCTTTTTTTTAACCTTATAAATATTAGTTGCAGTATAAGGGTCAGCATAAGGAGCCGTTGTACCTGCCCATCTAAAGCCGGTATAATTGCTGTTATCTCTTGATAAAATATTGTTGTTATTAATACTAATCTTAAATGTATCGCTATAAATAAGCTGATTTATTGTGTTTGAACTTATCCAGGCAGTAATATAATATGTCCCAATTGAATTAGGTAAAATTATCGAATCAATTCTCAATGAATCATAATTTCCGGGATAAAAACTGGATAGCGAATCAGAAACATAAACCGTTTGAGTTGTTAATTCTTTTACATAAAGCTTAACATTGTTTTGCATTAATGTACCATTATTCAGAAATTTTGCTTCAATAGTAAAGGGTAAAACCTGATCAAGTGGAATTTGTGAATAGGCATCTACCATAGACAAATTAACAATTTGCATCTGGTTTTGAGCATATAAGTTTGATATACTCATCATTAATAAAAACATAGTAATTTTTTTCATAATTAATTGATTTTTAATTTACTAATATTTGTATTCAAATTACTATTTAATGCTTTGGGAATAATTAAATATTTTTCATTAAAAATAAGCTAATTAAAAGATTTATATTTTTTCATCAAGTTAACGGTACATGTCAACAAGTTAACGGTTAAGCATAAATCAAAAAAAAAATTAATTGGCAATTTTAATTTCTACATATTTGATTATCTTTCGGTTGTATGAATAACTTATGTGAACTACACCATCAGCTGACTGGATACTGGCAGGATTGGAGTTTTTAGAAGATGGTCATTTCATTTAAAAAAAATAAAAGTTTATATATGTTCTGATGGATTTACTGATAAAGATTCAAGAGCCTTTTCCAGTTTTTTTATCGTATGAATTACGATGTCTGCTTTAGGATACAAAATATTATCAGTTTTTTCATCAAACAATATGGTTTTCATTCCGGCATCTTTAGCTCCAGTAATATCTTTTTCATACAAATTCCCTATCATGATACATTCTTCCGGCTTGATCTGAATTTTATGTACAATGCTGGTAAAGAAACGTACATCCGGCTTTTCAAATCCCAGATCTTTAGACGAAAAGAAAAACTGAAAATACTGTACCGCTCCTACCCTTTGTAATGCTTTTATCATAGCTGTCGTATCCGATTGCCCGGCATTGGTGGCAATAACCAATAAATACTTTTTACACAATACCTTTAAAGTTTCTTCTACAAAAGGAATATATTCTACATGCTTCCAGGTATACATGGGTGAATTCAATTCAGGGTAATCCCGCATTACGGTATCACCCCAGTCGAAAATAATGGCTTTTATCATATCATTTCTCAAGGTTTATAATAATTCCTCTAGCTTGTAATTTGAAATTAAAATTCAATATATTCTTTTGGTTTCAGGTTGTTTTCCATGGTCCAAAAGTGGGCTTTGCCATGGCTTATTCTGAATAATATTAAACCCGGACTGTTGATTGTTATTCCGAAGTTTTTCAAAAAAGGTCTGTCGTTCAGGGCTTTTTCCCTTAACTGAATACTATCTATAAATTCGACTTCTCCTGCTATCCTGAGCATCTGCCCTATCATTCCCTCCTGTTTATAAAAACATACTTCTGTTTTTGGATTATTTCTGAGTTGAGTTTGAAACTCTTTAACAGTGGCGGTTTGAAAATAAAATCCGCTTTCGTCTGCAAACCAGCATCCTAATGCTCTTATATGTGGCTGGTTCTCTACTGTAGTAGCTAAAAAACAAACGGGGTTTGCGTTTGTAAATTGAATGCAATCTTGTATATTCATTTTCTTTTTATTAAATGGTTAATATTTCTTTTTTTGAAGTTATTTCTATTTATACATCTCTAATAAACAATGTATTATGCTAAATCATTACTACTTTAAGTGCAATCACAATATGTGTTTTTGATTTTCTTTTAAAAAAGTAACTATTATCGATTAGACATTGCAATCTCTTTGAATCTTTTTAATATAATTTCGCCATAATCTACATCTACAACATTCTTTAATAAATCCTGAACATCTATTCCTTCAGCACTTAGTGTATTATATTTTTCCTGTAAATAAAATCTTGTAATACTTCCGTTAAATTCAGGATGGAACTGAAGGCCCCAGGAATTGATCCCGAACTTAACAGCATCAATGATACCGCAATCATCCATTGCTAGAATTTCAGAAGACAAAGGCAGTTGTAACAAGCTTTGCCGATGAGATTTATAGACTTCAAAAACCGAAGGTAAAGCCCCTAATAATTTATCATGTTTTGCAAACTTTGTCAGATAGGTTTTTGCTGAACCGATTTTAATCCCGGAAATATTGTTTCCAACACTTCCACCGTTAAGCACGCACAATAATTGATGACCAAAGCAAATACCTAAAATTGCTGTTCCGTTTCTCTGCATGTCAAGCAGCCATTTACAGATTTTGCTTTCTTTCAAATCAAGATCAGTTACCATCAAAGGAGAACCTGTAATAATAATTCCTGAATAATCCTGATTTGGTGGTAGCGTATCATAATTACCAACTGAATGTATACAACATTCAGCTTCATTCAACTGCATTATAGCAGTAATCCAATTCTCAAAGTCTCCATAAACAGCGTTGATAGTTGCAGGAGCACTACCTGTCTTTAGTATCAGTATCAAGTTTTGATATTTAAATATTAACTGATTTTAAATAATATATGACAATATTTCCTTATTCTGGATAATAGCAATGATAAATATCATATTATTTTCGCTACAAA
>CAIUKU010000385.1 GCA_903899825.1 uncultured Bacteroidales bacterium
ATAATTTATCAAGTGAATTTGCTAAATCCAGACTATACATTTGAGCATCTTTTAATACTAAATTCCTGGCAATTCCAACAGCTTCTTTAGCAAAATTTTCAGATTTTTCATATTGGGTAATTACTCTATATGTAAAAGACAAACCTTCTAAAGCAATTGTCTTATCATGATCTGTTTTAGCGATATTAAACAAAGTATGAGACCATTTAACTGCTTTTTTAAATATTTTTTGATTAAAAATAAAATCAATAAATTTTAAGATATTACTAAAAATTGTCGTGTCTGAATTAACAGCTATCTCAAAAGTTCTTTCGGCATCTTCAAACCGAAATTCTGAAGTATATAAATCAGCCTGGAACATCAACTTTTTTAAATTTTGTTGAATAATGCTGTCAGACTGTACCATCAGTTTTTTGGCCTTGCTCTGCTGCTGTTTTGCTTTTGCAATTTCAGTTTCTGAATTTACGCTTTCCAGAATTCGAATTGCTTCAGTAATCTTCCCCAGTTTAAAAGCTTCAAAAGCTTGTTTGTGAACGGCTGAACAATCATCAAAGTTTTCGCTGGCAAATTTACAGGCCAGTTCTTCCAATTGTTTCTGCTGGTTTTCAAATTGTTCAGAGAGGGTCTTAGCCAGTTCACCATAGGTTTTTGAATCAATCTCTGCTTTAGCCATTTTCTCCTGTAATGATTTGATTCGGGATTCATAACTATTGGTAAGACTGGCCAACGAGATGTTGTAATACTTAAGGGTGTTCTGTGCGATCAGGCCTTCGGGGCACATCACAATTTTAGTCTTGTCGCCGGGATTACCCGGGATCAACCAATTGTTCACAACATCCTTGTTTACAATCTCAAAGCCCTTTTTGGATATTTCCGATACAATAATCCTGTCACCTGGTTTTTTAGAAGTAAATACAAGTTGGAAGAAACCGGCATTATCTGTCTGCTCAGGGGTAGATCCCAATGCTTTTATCTGTACCCCAGCAATGGGCTTGTTGCCGCTATTTTGCTCAGTGACAAGACCTTTTACGGTGGTCTGACCATGGAGCAAACCAGGCAGACACAATAGAATTAATAGTAAATTTCTTCTCATAGCTGTGTGATTATTATTGGTTTAGCAACTCTCTTATTTTGGCAACATCAGGATGGGTGATACCCGCCTGCCCGAATTCGTCAAAGTCACGAAGGATAAGGTCTTTATGGGTTTTTGTCTGGTCCAAACTGACTGTGTTATCCTTAATCTCAGTATAAATTTGCAAGGCTTTTTTGTATTTGCCCTGGTAAAGCAGGCTGTGTGCCAGGTTTTTCCGAAAGTGATCCGCTTTGTTATCGAAACTTAATGCCTTTAATGCATATTTTTCTGCTTCTTTAAAGTTCTTTGCCAGCAACTCGTATCGCGACATACGACCATAACACATTGCTAATGTGGAAATTTTACTTGAGTCTGAATCAACAAGTTGTTCAAGAATTTCAATGGCTTCATTTGTATTAATAATCGCTGCCGGCAAATTGGTTTTGTACTGTAACCAGGAATATTCACTAAGAATGTTCGCTAATCGAAATTTATAAAACTGGGGATTTGTTATAGCTGATTCCCGGAACATGCCTAACGTTTCCGTAAAACAGGAGTCCGCTTTTTCATATTTGTTCATTTCCCTATATAATTTAGCAACACCGTATAAGTTTGCTGCTAAATCCCAGGTAAAAGCCCCGGGATTTGTCATGGCCAATTTCCTAAATAAATCAATACATTCCTGGAAAGTTGCTTCTGATTTTTGATACTCCTTTATTTCTTGATAAAAAAATGCCAGATTGGAAAGCATAATGGCAAGATCTGGAATTCCTACCTGTGGATTTGATTTTGCCAACGTTCTTTGAATACTGATTGCTTCAAGCATATTGGCCTCTGATTCCTGGATTAATCCAAGACTAGCATTTATTGTGGCTAAATTACTGATATATACGCTCATACTGCGATTGTATGCATCAGGGTTCTTTTCAGCCAACTCCCTGCTGATGCCCAGACATTCAATAATATTGACTTTTGCAAGGTCGTTTTTGCCCATACGATTCTGCAACAAAGCCAGACTATTCGTCGTGGATAATAGTGACCTCCTGTCAACCTGTGAATTTAAACGATCTAGCTTCCTGTAAATGACCAATGCTTCATTAAAACTGGCTTCAGACTTTTCGTACTGATAGGTTGCTTCCTGTAATGAAGCAAGACCGGAAAGTGATCGTGCAAGTCCTGTACTGTACTTTTCAGCATCAACAGCAACCAATTCCCTTCTGATCTTAATTGCTTCATTAATAATTGCTTCCGATTTTTCATATTGTTTCAAACGCAAATATAGCTGGCCTAATTCCATATAGGTAATGGCAAGATCAGGTTTATTTTCCTGAGGATTTTCAGCATACAGTTTTTTTACGAATGATAGAACTTCTTTAAAATTGGCTTCAGCTTGCTCAAACTGATACATTTGCATTTGTAAAAATGCCAGACTGCTCAGGGCATTATTCCTTTCAATATCTGACCTGGAATTTCTA
>CAIUKU010000386.1 GCA_903899825.1 uncultured Bacteroidales bacterium
GTCGTTTCATTTCTTTTAAGATGTTTTAATAAAGCTATGGCGTTAGGAGTTTTATCTTCCAGTAGAATGATACCGGTTTTATAATCACGCTTGCCCAGGAACCAATCGTTGATCATTTCTTTAGAAGTTTTATTTTCAGTTGACATACAAAAAGATTTTTAATGATTAAATTATGAGAATACAAAATAACAAGGTGGAAATTTCCAAAAAAAGGACAAAAAAAAAACCTCAGAAAATCTGAGGTTAATGTTATAAAAATAGGATATTAAACTGCTTTCAGTTGAATGAACGGACATTCTTCTTTGACCAAAGTATTGATAACATCGATTGAAAGATCAGTATCAGCAAGATTAACATTGCCTATAGAAGGGTGAAAAATTTCACCTGGTACAATACCCACCACTTCAAATTTATCCTGCCAGGAAGTTTTTTGCTTAGCCATAAGAAAAGACAATTAAACTGCAGGTGTAAATGAAACAGTACCGGTATAAATAGGCGCCGGACATTTACTGTAAGATTCAAAAGTGATGGAAGCTTTGTTGCCATCGTCCACTTTTGCACCGGTGCTGGCTTTTACATCTGCAAGATTTGCACCATATAATTCATTGCCAACCACTCTCATTACACCAGAGCCATCTTTGGCAATGATAACAAGACTTCGGTTCTGAACCGTTCTAAGCCAACCTGCCAATAATTGTTTAACTCCGGGATGATCACATTTAAAGATATTCTTCCAGCTTTTGGAATCGTAAGGTCCCACAGACTCATCTTCGACAGTAACCGTATCCAGGGTACCATAACCTTTATAAAACTGTTTGCCTGTTTTCATGGCAAAACTACCTGTTAACAAGGCTTTGGTATTTACATCCCCTACTGCATCCAATGGAGGCAAACTCGGAAAGGTTAGCACTTCATCCCAAAAGCACCAATACCATTCCTGAGAACAGCCCCCCGGATTATCAGATACTGCTTTTGTCAGATCGAAAGAATTTACCCCCAATACCATAGAAGGAATGGCAATTGAAGAAATAATACTACCAACAGAAAATCCGGCAAATAAAAAGCCTGGAGAAATATCCACTACAGGAGAAACAGCCACAGCCAGCACTGCACTGAACAACAGAATTGTGATAAAAGAAAAGATTTTTTTCATTGTATTTAATTTAAGCAAATGATTAGAATGAAATTATTAATATCTTCACAATAAGCTTTAGTAAAGCTTATTGGTGATGAATTTACGGTGATGAATACTTTGTATCTGCACTCCAAAAGTATATTTCATGGTAGCTGTGAAATGATATGGGGAACCACTTACAAAAGGTTTCAGGCTTTTCATATCGCTGATATTTTCAGTGCCGTAAGTCAGGTTTCCATCTTCGGTTAAAATGACACGTTGGTTTTCGATACAACCCAGGCGGATAATTTTACATTTACCGTTAGAACCTTCCAGGTACAATTGTCCGAAAACATCAACCGTTGGTGGTTTATCATGCTGAGCCTGGAACCAGTCGTCATACATTTCACCTAAGGCAATGGACATAAACATGATGCCACCTTTTCTGTTCATGGTAGGATGAGATTTTCTCCACATTTCCTTTAATTTGTCACCACAGTTTGCAACACTTAAAGCAGCTGCTGAATCATAATAATTTTTGTTTGCAATTGCAATTTTCCCGGAAACAATATCTGCAGCAATGAGGCTTTCGAAGCCATTGAAAGAAAATTCAATACCAGCTTCAGCTGCATTTTCAGAGCGAACCGCAGTAAAAAGCACATTGAATAATTCTTCTGAAGCACCTTCGATACCTCTGAGTATCATCCAGAGTTCAAAAGGAGTAGATTCCAATACTTTTTTAGTGGCAACTTCATTTAAGAAGGTAGTCCTGTAGCGTTCAGGTTCATCCTTCATTTCGTAAACGATGGGATAAATCTTA
>CAIUKU010000387.1 GCA_903899825.1 uncultured Bacteroidales bacterium
GTCAGGATATCATCAAATAAGAAAAGATTTTTTGTTTCTATGATTTTGTTCTGAGTAAATTCCGGTTCCAGTTTGTTTTTATTTCTGGCAGTAAAAACATCTTCCAAAAAGATAATACCGGTTTTTTCTTTTACACGATAAAGGATTTCAGAAGCAAAATTATAACCTAGTTTGTCAGTATGAGAACGTTTAGGCGTTGTAACTACAGTGAGCAATTTGGGATCAGGAACATAAAAATTGATCAATAAAGCCAATTGATCTGCCAGGATAGCAGCGTTGTGAACATTTGCTTTGAAAGCTTCCAGGTTAAAAGCTTTGTAAAAAGAAAAGTAAAAAAATGTTTTTCTGGAATTAAAACCATACTTAACATATCCGGCATGTTCATCAACTCCAACACTAGAAGAAACAGCAGGAGCAATATTATTGTCCTGCTGTTCCTGAATTTTAGCTGTAATATCTGAAGTTTTAAAAAGCATATTATTTGCTTTTTAATGATTTAATCTGTTCAATCAGATCATTTTTAAGTTTGATATCAACTTCTTTTTTAGCAGTAAGGTCTTTCAGTTTTTTGGCTGAAGCATTTTTAATTTTAGCATCATATTTGGATAAACGGCTTCTAACTTTGGAAAGTTCAACATTGAGATCAATGGGTGGAATTTCATTCACCGGAATAGCTTCAGTATGCTCTGATTCTACTTCAGGTATCCATGTTAAAACTGAAGCATCAGGAGGAACTGAAGTTTCAATCCAGGCCATTTTCTGCTGATATAAAAAATCAACAATGGCAGTGCAATCGGAAATAATTGCAAGGTAATCCTGTCTTTCTTCAATGATAGCCTGAGAATTATCATTCCCAAGCAATTTCATTTTTTTGAAGGCAACTGCTCTGAGGTTGTAATATTTTTTCTGACGTTCTACCAATTTAGCTAAAAATATCTTTTCATCATCAGAAATACCGGATTTCTCAAGTACCAGTTCAGGAATTGTTGCCAGGTTTTCATTCTGAATAATTTCCATAGGGATGTCATTATTCTTTTCATCAGGAGAAAGAAAATCATCAACGCAAATATTTTCATCCGTATGATCAGAGATTTTAAAAAGCTGATAGGCCAGATGCTTTTTATTATCTGCCGTTTCATTTCTTTTAAGATGTTTTAATAAAGCCCTGGCGTTAGGAGTTGTATCTTCCAGTAGAATGATACCGGTTTTATAATCACGCTTGCCCAGGAACCAATCGTTGATCATTTCTTTAGAAGTTTTATTTTCAGTAGACATATTTTATAATTTTTTAAAAAGAGAACACAAAATAACTAATTGGAAATTTCCAAAAAAAGGACAAAAAAAACCTCAGAAAATCTGAGGTTCTATGTTATAAAAATAGGATATTAAACTGCTTTCATTTGAATGAACGGACATTCTTCTTTGACCAAAGTATTGATTACATCGAGTGAAAGATCAGCATCAGCAAGATTAACATTGCCTATAGAAGGGTGAAAGATTTCTCCTGGAACAATACCCACCACTTCAAATTTTTCCTGCCATGAAGTTTTTTGCTTAGCCATAAGGAACGAAGATTAAACTGCAGGTGTAAATGAAACAGTACCGGTATAAATAGGTGCCGGACATTTGCTGTAAGATTCAAAAGTGATGGAAGCTTTGTTGCCATCGTCCACTTTTGCACCAGTGCTGGCTTTTACATCCGCAAGATTTGCACCATATAATTCATTGCCAACCACTCTCATTACACCAGAGCCATCTTTGGCAATGATAACAAGACTTCGGTTCTGAACCGTTCTAAGCCAACCCGCCAATAATTGTTTAACTCCGGGATGGTCACATTTAAATATGTTCTTCCAGCTTTTAGAATCGTAAGGTCCCACAGACTCATCTTCTACAGTAACCGTATCCAGTGTACCATAACCTTTATAAAACTGTTTGCCGGTTTTCATGGCAAAACTACCTGTTAACAAGGCTTTGGTATTTACATCTCCAACTGCATCCAATGGAGGCAAACTCGGAAAAGTTAGCACTTCATCCCAAAAGCACCAATACCACTCCTGAGAACAGCCACCAGGATTATCAGATACTGCTTTAGTCAGATCGAAAGAATTTACCCCCAAGACCATAGATGGAATAGCAATTGAAGAAATAATACTTCCTGCAGAAAATCCGGCAAATAAATAGCCGGGAGAAATATCCACTGCAGGAGAAACAGCTACAGCCAGCACTGCACTGAACAATAAAATTGTGATAAAAGAAAAGATTTTTTTCATAATATTTTTATTTTAAGCAAAGATTAGAATGAAATTAAAAACTTCACAAAAAAGCTTTAGTAAAGCTTATTGGTGATGAATTTACGGTGATGAATACTTTGTATCTGCACTCCAAAAGTGTATTTCATGGTAGCTGTGAAATGATAAGGGGAACCACTTACAAAAGGCTTCAGGTTTTTCATATCGCTGATATTTTCAGTACCGTAAGTCAGATTTCCATCTTCGGTTAAAATGATTCTCTGATTTTCAATACAACCCAGACGGATAATTTTACATTTACCATTTGAACCTTCCAGGTACAATTGTCCGAAAACATCTACCGTAGGAGGTTTATCATGCTGTGCCTGGAACCAGTCATCATACATTTCGCCCAAAGCAATGGACATAAACATAATGCCACCTTTTCTGTTCATGGTTGGATGTGATTTTCTCCACATTTCCTTTAATTTATCACCACAATTTGCAACACTTAATGCAGCTGCCGAATCGTAATAATTTTTGTTTGCAATTGCTATTTTCCCATCAACAATATCTGCAGCAATCAGCGATTCAAAACCATCAAATGAAAATTCAATATCAGGTTTATTTACATCCTCTGAGCGTGTAGCAGTAAAAAGCACATTGAATAATTCTTCAGATGCACCTTCGATACCTCTGAGTATCATCCAGAGTTCAAAAGGAGTAGATTCCAATACTTTTTTAGTGGCAACTTCATTTAAGAAGGTAGTCCTGTAGCGTTCAGGTTCATCCTTCATTTCGTAAACGATGGGATAAATCTTA
>CAIUKU010000388.1 GCA_903899825.1 uncultured Bacteroidales bacterium
TACAGGTATTGTTGCTAGTTTTTTTCTCATAACTCTTTATTTTGTAGTGTTCCCCAACACGCAAAATAAGAAGAAATGTAGCTTTTTAAACCAACAATAGACAATTTTCCCAAAAGTGTGAAAAAAATTGTCTATTGTAAGTTATTGATTTAAAGTAAGTTAAACCGCTTTTGGGTAGATGATGGGATTCGAACCCACGACTTTCAGAACCACAAACTGATGCTCTAACCAGCTGAACTACATCTACCGTTTAGATGTGCAAAAGTAAGTTTTTTTTTTATCTTTACAAAAAATAAATAAGTTTTTTTGACGAATTAATTTATTTCAGTTGTAAAGATTGGATCCTGAATCAGCAGAACTTTTACCTCAATATCTGCAGGCTGCTTTTGTATTCAACATCTTTTAAAATACCTTTTGCTTTGATGGTTACAAAGTAAACACCATCAGGCAGTCCTTTTCCATCAAAATCATTCTGATAATTAGTGCTTTCATACACTTTTTTACCCCAGCGATTGTATATAATCACCTGAGTTTCGGTATAGCCACCTCCTATTATCAATGCACCAATTTCAAATTTATCGTTGATATTATCCCCGTTGGGGGTTAAAATATTGGGAAATACCAATACGTCATCTATGATTTTTACATCATAATAAGTAATGGTATCATTGCATCCGAAATTACTGGTCGCAATCAGCGTAACTGTATATATTTTTTCTTCAGGTATAGAAGGATAACTGTGAGAAGGATGCATAGAATCAGAAGTTGCAGTGTTGTCGCCGAAATTCCAGCTCCATAGAAAAGATGGATCAACAGGTGTTGTTAAATTGACAAAATTAATCATCGGATTGGTTCTGGTTCCAATGGGAGGATTCCAGGTGAAATTGGCAATAGGCTGAGAATAAATAGTAATGGCATCGGTCTGGCTGATATATTCTCCTTTGCATCCTCCTGCAGTTATGATGGATAGTTTAATACCATATGTGCCCGGAATTGAATAGACATGGGTGGGGACTGAATCGCTGCTGGTAGTTCCGTCACCAAAATCCCAGGTTCTAATGGCTGCAGCCGGAGATGTTTCATCATTAAAAGTTACAGTCATTGGTGCGCAGCCCTTTGCAGGTAAAAAGGGTGTGGATGTAAAACTTACATCCGGTTGGGCGTTGACGATAACAGTTACGGAAGCAGTACTTCCCGGACAACCTGTATTATCTTTGACATTTACAGTATACAATGTGGTAGCTCCGGGTGTTGAGACAGCATTGGGAATAGTATCTGAATTAAGGAAGCTTGCCGGAAACCATGTATAGGATAATGCACCTGCACCACCTGTTGCACTTACGCTGACAGGTACACTAAAAGCAGGTTGAGGCAGAAAAGTCTGGCAGATGGAAGTATCATGGCTGGGCGTTAGTAAAATTGAATCCCTGCTCAATATCTCAATAATGGTAGAGTCACCCAATAATGCACAGCTGGTGGTATCATGAACTTTAATAAATATAGTTTCTATTGGTTCAGCAATTCCATCGGAAATTGGAATAATGGTAATCGTTTTTGATAATTGTCCGGGTAAAATATGTACCATATTTGGAATTAACTGATAATCTGTACCGTTAATGGCTGTTCCTGATATAATTAATGGTAAGAAAACGGTATCTGTCTTAACTGCCGGTATTTTGAATTTTATGATGGCATTGTTACAGCCTTCAATGGCCATAGGTGTTGCATTTACAGATGAATAATTGGTAGTAATTGTGATAGCATTGGTTGAAAAACTATTGGCTTCCAGAAAAACACCGGAATCAAAAGCATTATCGGATCGATCACCGACGGCTAATTTAATATGATAAGGTGTGCATGGAACTACAATAGCCAAAGCAGTTAAAACTACGGTAAATCCGTCAAATTGAACGGGTCCTCCGGAAATATTCGATACATAATATTGTGCATTAGAATTGGCATTCACATTGTCAATGGTAATCGGAAGCGTTGAGTTGGGTATCAGGGCGATATTCTTATTCACATAAGCCGGGCCATTGGGATTTTGACCGGTTATAAAAAATCCGAATACATCATTGTAATTTGTATTTACGTATTCCATATATTCTTCTGAGCCAAAAACATATTTAAATTTAATAGTATCTGATAGAGGGAGAAAATCAAATTCCAACACAGATGCATCCTTGATTAACTGACCGGGTACCAATGCCTGCAACTGAGGATCAGTCATACTCGTTCCTGTGATAGCTGTGGTCGTACTTCCTGAATTATTTGGACCTGCCATTCCGTTGATTCCTCCTGAAGAGAGCAGCAAACCACTCGCAATTCCCAGATTGGTTGGTGTAAAACCTGTAGTAAATGAACCAATTTGATTGGACGTGATAGCAGCCGGGGACCCGTTGAAAGTTACATTGCTCACTGTTACACCACCACCCAGTAATACACTCTGAACCAATTGTTGAGGTGTAGTTCCTGCAGTAGGTGTTACTATTGTTAATTGAGCAAAGACCGGATTATTAGCTGAAAAAACAAAAATTGATACAAGAAATAGATATAAATGAAAGGTTCTGAATTTTTTCATATTAATAGGTTTAATTATATTTGGCATTTTACAACTTAAATTCTTATTAAAAAAGGTATTAATAATCGATAAATTTATTTTAATATCTGCAGACTGCTTTTGTATTCAACATCTTTTAAGATACCTTTTGCTTTGATGGTCACATAATAAACGCCATCCGGCAAGCCTTCCCCACCAAAATCATTCTGGTAATTGGGGTTTTCATACACTTTTTTACCCCAGCGGTTGTAAATAATGACTTGTGTTTCGGTATAGGCACCTCCTTTTATTAAAGCACCTATCATAAATTTATCATTGATTCCATCCCCGTTGGGAGTTATAATATTGGGGAATATCAATACATCGTCAATTATTTTAACATAGTTATAGCTCACTGTATCATTGCATCCAAAGTCACTGGTTGCTACCAGGGTAACTGTATAATCTTTTTCTTCAGGTATACTTGGATAACTATGGGAAGGATGCATAGAATCGGAAGCAGCAGTATTGTCACCAAAATCCCAGCTCCAGCTAAATGTCGGATTTACAGGGGTTGTTAAATTAGTAAAATGGATGAGGGGGTTGAGTCTGGTGCCAATAGGTGGATCCCAGGTAAAATCTGCTTTTGGCTGATCATACACTGTTACAGCTCCGGGTTGTAAAAATTCTCCGTAACATCCACCAATGGTTGTAATTGATAACTTAAGAGGGAAAGAACCTATTGCCTGATAAACATGGGTCGGACTCTGGGTAGTGCTGGTGGTTCCATCACCAAAATCCCAATTCCAGCTTGCTACTGCGGGTGTTGTTTCATCAGTGAAAACTACCGTTAGGGGAGCGCAGCCGAAAGTAGGCTGTGACTGGGTAAAGCTGACATCGGGAGTAGCATTTACTGTTACATCATGCACCGCAGGATTTGAAAAACAATGAAACTGGTTCTCAACAACAAGCGTGATTGTATTGACGCTGGTTGCCGGGTTGATAGGTTTGTTCCACATCACCTGAATTGGACCTGCACCACTACCGATGGTTAGAAGGGTATCGCCTCCGATGTTCCAGTGAAAAATAGGGTTGGTGGTTGAATTTCCAATGTATTTAATAATAGAAGTATCTTCCGAACAAATAGGGCTTACCACTGTAAAATCGGGGGTAGGTATAGGATTTACAACTACATAAACAGAATCTATTGCGGAAATATATGGGGTAACAGTAGTATCGGTAATGGTAACGGTGTACATGGTATTGGTAGTCGGGGTCACGGTCTGATTAAAAGTGGTAGCACCATTTGACCATAGTACTGCCGTATTATTGGTTGCATTGCATACAATGGCAACTTTATCGATTCCCCATGCATCATAGCCTGTGCTTGAGGTTGCCAGTTGGGCAAAACGGAATCTTGTAGTGGGTGTATACGCAATCGAAGGCACAAATGATTCATACACATTCCAGTAATAAAGGGTACTCTGTAGTTGAGCTGACAATGCAGATGAGGGAGACCAATAGCCTCCGGAACCGGAAACCGTTGTATTGAAAGGAGGGGTTGGAGATAAATTGCCAACCGGATTGTTATTGGGTGCAGGAAAATCAGTCCAAGTGGTTCCATTGGTTGAATATTGTAAATGTACCCCTTCATTGGTGGCATCAGGATCTTCGCAGCTACCGGCATTGGGTGTGATGCCATACATCATCCACCATTTTACTTTGCAACCTCCGGTTGATACAAAGGTAGTTAAATTATAAGGCTGAGTAGTTAAAGAACGGTCGGGAGAAGCAGTGGTTCCTACCCAGGCATAAATACTATCAGGACCTATCTGTACAGGTGCTCCGGTATTACAGGTGGCTGGTGGACTTCCTCCTGAAAACGGACATTGACATGGATTGTTAAAAACAGGATTGGCGGAAGTATTGTACCATCCCACTCCTAAAGATGCATTGTTAAAATCGTTGTCCATTAAATAAGCACAGGTACCATTGGAAGATAAATTAACACTTTGACCCAGGCAAATATGTAAAGTATCAAAGGCTGTTATTCCGGCAGCACTCGCATTTGCATTGATCACGCATTGCGAATAGGATGTGCTTAAAAAGGCAATGCTAAATAACAGTATCAGATATATTTTTTTCATGTTCATATTTATTTAAGTTGAATACTAAGGTTTTGTAACTCAAATTTTGTAAGTACTGATTTGTTTTCCATGTTCAGAAATTTGGAAAAGATAATCAACGATCTGTTGATATTGCGTGTTTCGTAACTGCCTTTTTTGGTTTCTCCTGCATTTAACTGAATTGAAAAATGATGTTCTGCTTCATTTTTATCGCAATTAACACAGCTTTCATTGTACCATATTTTTAAATCCCAGTCAATTACAAGGTTTTTATCAGTAGTATTGACCAATTTCAAAACCGCATTCTCCTCATGAATACCATTGATGACATCATTCGTATTTTCATAGGTATAATAAACCTGAACCCCGTTTTTTTCCATTAATAATTTCCATTCTTTTTTTGCTTTCTGCTGATCAGCATTTCTTATACTCTGATTTCCAATGCTGGAATTGCAGAATAAAGCAAGCATTACAAATAATAAAATTTGATTTTTCATAATTAAATTTTTGATTTTTTTAATATATGCTTATTTTTTTACTAGAAGACGTAAGAATTCCTGATAAGATTGTATTGGGATTTTTATTTTTACTAAAAAAACAACTAAATTCGAAATTTATTTTTTAAATATCTTTTCTTCAATAGATTGCATTTTCTTCAACATCCTATGATCTTGATTTTTCCGAATGTCAAATTTTAAAGAAGCATAGACCCTGTTGCAATCTGTATCTAATGTTTCATAAGA
>CAIUKU010000389.1 GCA_903899825.1 uncultured Bacteroidales bacterium
AAAAAAGAAAGTGGAAGTATATCACCGTAATTTTTTTGTTGCTTATATAAAGACCTATTTTGAAGATAAAAAATCGATTAAAAAAGTTAAAGAAATCATTAAAAAGAGCAATTTAAGCAGAAATGAGTATAAAAAAATAATTCATTTACTTAAAAACGAAATTTCGCTTAATCGTAAAATTGACAGATTGACAACTATGCAAAATTTATTAAAATACTGGCATGTTGCTCATTTGCCCTTTGCTTTTATAATGTTGATCGTAATGATAGTGCATGTTGTTATTGCAATTGTATTTGGTGCAAAATGGATACTTTAAATTATGGAAGTTTTATTAGAAAATATAATTATTTATGCTACAGTTTTTTTGATCTGTTTGCTGGCCATTTTCTTTTATATAAAAAAACAAAAGAGAAACTCCAATATCGTTGATGAGAAAATCAGAATAGCAAAGGAAGATGGACTGTATGAACCAGTTTCCCTTCATCCTGTTGTAAATGAACATAATTGTATTAAAACCGGTGCATGTATTGCTGCTTGTCCTGAAAAAGATATTCTGGGTATCAGAAACGGGAAAGCGACCATTATTAATGCCTCGAGGTGTATAGGACATGGAGCTTGTTTTCATGCATGTCCTACCGAAGCTATTACACTTTGTATTGGAACTGAAAAAAGAGGTGTAGAATTACCCCATGTAAATAAAAATTTCGAAACAAATGTACATGGTATTTTTATTGCAGGTGAATTGGGTGGTATGGGTTTAATTAAAAACTCTGTTGAACAAGGTAAACAAGCTGCTGAGAATATTGTTAAATCACTCGAAAAAGGGCTTGATGCAACTTATGATCTTCTCATTGTAGGTGCTGGTCCAGCAGGTATTTCCGCTGCTTTAACTGCAAAAAAGCATAATTTGAATGCAATAGTATTGGAACAGGATACTTTAGGCGGAACTGTATTTACTTTTCCAAGATCAAAAATTGTAATGACTTCACCCATGGACTTACCGCTTTATGGTAAAGTTAAATTATATGAAACTAGCAAAACTGAATTGCTCGATTTATGGAAAACGGTCATTAGCAAAAATGAAATTCTTATCAAAGAAAATTCAAAAGTTGATTCAATTACTCCTCATAATAATATTTTTACAATTAAGTCCTTATCAGGTGAAGAGTATACATCAAAAAAGGTTTTATTAGCAATTGGAAGACGTGGTACTCCAAGAAAATTAGATATACCTGGTGAAAATCTAGAAAAGGTTGCCTACCGTCTTTTAGAACCTGAAATTATAAAAGATAAAAATATTCTGGTAGTGGGTGGTGGTGACTCAGCAATAGAATCAGCTCTTTTACTTGCTGAAAACAATAAAGTTATTCTTTCCTATCGAAGTGAAGCATTCAATCGAATCAAACCTATGAATAACATCAGAATTAATGAGGCCATTGAAAATGCAAGCATTGATGTCATGTTTAATTCAAATCCTGTTTCGATAGATAAAGATCATATTGTAATTGTTAATAAGAATAATGAGAAACTTAACATTAAAAACGATCTCGTTTTTATTTTTGCCGGCGGTGAACTTCCAACACAGTTTTTACAGAAAATAGGCATCCAAATTACTAAAAAATTTGGTGACGCAATTTTAAAACATTAATGATGAAGAAAGTAATGATTGTGAATTTTGGCAAAGTTATCTGTACTGTATTTTTAATTACTATAATTGCAGGTGAATCTTTTGCTCAGATTTCTCCGGGTGAATTATCGAGTTATCATAGCCACTTGGAAGGCATCTCAAATTGTACAAAATGTCATGTTTTAGGAGAACAATTGTCAAATGATAAATGTCTTGCCTGCCATACTGAACTTAAGGATCGTATAACTCAAAATAAGGGCTATCATTCTTCAGTTGAAGTAAAAGGGAAACAATGTGCCAGTTGTCACAGCGATCATCACGGGAAAAACTTTCAGATTGTTAAATTCGATGAAAAAAAGTTTAATCACAATTTAACAGGATTCCCATTAAGTGGTGCTCATACTAAGAAAAACTGCAAAGATTGTCATAATAACAAACATATTTCATTTCCAAAAATATCAACCAAGAAATTTACTTATTTAGGTCTTAAGTCAGCTTGCGTAAATTGTCATACAGATTATCATCAAAGTACTTTATCTGCCAATTGTAATAATTGTCATGATATGAATGCATTTAAACCTGCATCTAAGTTTAAACATTCCCTTGCAAAGTTTCAATTGAGCGGTAAACATGCTAATCTTGAGTGTATCAAATGCCACAAAATTGAGATAAAAAATGCTGTGAAGTATCAGAAATTTACTGGTCTTCAATACCAAAGCTGTATTAACTGTCATGCTGATATTCATAAAAACAAATTCGGACAAAATTGTACACAATGTCATACAACAGAATCATTTTTGAAAATAAAAGGAATTAATAACTTTGATCATTCTAAAACTAAATATAAACTGGAAGGCAAGCACCTGAACGTTAATTGTAAGTTATGTCACAAACTAAAAATTACAACACCGCTAAAACATGATAAATGTATTGACTGCCATAAGGATTATCATAACAATCAGTTTGTAAAAAATGGTGTTTTGCCTGATTGTTCTTCATGTCACAATATGAATGGTTTTACAAATACTATTTTTACGGTTGAACAACACAACAATAATACCTTTAAACTTGAAGGAGCACATATTGCTGTTCCTTGTCTTGATTGTCATAAAAAAACTGAAAAATGGCAATTTAAAAATATCGGGAAGAAATGTGCAGATTGTCATAAAGATATTCATGCAGATTATATAAATAAAAAGTATTATCCTGAAAATAATTGCCTGAACTGCCATTCTAATATAAAGTGGAATGAAATAAATTTTGATCATTCTCTGACAAATTTTAAACTTGCAGGTGCACATAAATTTCAATTATGCAATAAATGTCATTTTAAGCTTAAACCTGATGGAAGTAAACAACAACAATTTGCTAATCTGTCTCCAAATTGTTCAAGTTGTCATATTGATAAACATTTTAAACAATTTGAAAAGAATGGGATAACAGAATGTGAAAAATGTCATTCGTCTGAAAATTGGGGAAAACTTATATTTGATCATAACAATACTTCGTTTAAACTGGATGGCAAGCATGCAAAAGTTGAATGCAAAAAATGTCATAAACCTAAAGAAATTGATAATAATATATATATACGTTATAAAATCAGTGTCAAATGCGAATCCTGTCATTCATAATCTGGGCTTTTTTACTTTATCTGCTTGGAGGTTCTACAGAAGATTCTCCTCATGGTAAAGACTTTACAATAAGTTGTGGGGTCTGTCATAGTTCCAATGGCTGGGAACTGGATAAATCTGTATATTCATTTAATCATTCAAATACAAAAATGCCATTGTCCGGTCAGCACAATCATATCAATTGCCGGTTATGTCATCCGACTTTGGTTTTTGCAGAAGCAAAATCCAAAACAGAATGTATAAATTGTCATACAGATATTCACAGTCAGACTGTTGGTAATTTTTGTGATAAATGTCATACACCTGAATCCTGGCTTGTAAATAATATTACTGAAATTCACCAGCAAACCAGATTTCCACTTTTAGGAGTTCATACCATGACAGAATGTCAGAAATGCCATCAGTCAGCATCTTTGCATCGTTATGATGTGAAGGGTGTTGAATGTATTAGTTGCCACAGGGCAGATTATTTGTCAACCACCAGTCCTAATCATAGTTCATCGAACATATCTACTGATTGTTCTCAATGTCATAATATATTTGCTTACAGTTGGACAGGTGCTGGATTTAATCATAATGGATTTCCACTTACATTGGGACATTCAAATGTTGAATGTTCAAAATGCCACCAAAATAATAATTATTCAAATACTTCAACAGAGTGTTTCTCATGTCATAAAGGAGATTATAATTCAACAACTCAACCTGTCCATACAGGAGGTTGCTTCTCAACTAATTGTACATTGTGTCATACTACCAATCCCGGATGGAAACCAGTTACTTTCCAGCATGATAATAATTTTCCACTAACTTTGGGTCATAACAATGTTCAATGCTCAAAATGTCATGTCAGCAGTAATTGTAACATTTCTTCCGAATGTTATTCCTGTCATAAAAAAGATTATGATGTAACAACAAATCCAGTTCATACGCTGGGTTGTTATTCTACAAATTGTTTAAAATGTCATACAACAAATCCGAACTGGAAACCTTCCAGTTTCCAGCATCAGAATTATTTTCCAATTAATTCTGGAAAACACAGTGGGTTTAGCTGTAATCAATGCCATACCAACCCTGCCAATTGTACCTATAGTTGTATTGATTGTCATGAACACAGTCAATCGTCAATGAATAGTGAACATAATGGTGTAAATGGTTATTCCTGGGTTAGTTCTAAATGTTATTTTTGTCACCCAAACGGACAAGCTGATTAACATATTTAAATATAAGAAGATGAGATATTTGTTTTTTATTGGTTTTGTATTATTCTTTAGTTTGAACAATAATGCTCAATCTACAACTGAAAATGCAGAAGGGAGTGTATCTTTTATCAGTTCACAAAATATTTATGTAAAATTCAAATCTACTGATGGAATTTTAATTGGGGATACATTATATATTATTAATAATAATCTGATAACTCCTTCATTGATTGTTAAAAATCTTTCATCTGTATCCGTCGTTTGTACTTCGATAACCACTTCTAAGTTTAATATAAATGATAGAATCATTGCTAAATTAAAAACCGAAAAAAAGAAAAAAACAGCTATCACTGATATACCTGATATTGTTAGTAATGAAACAATTGATACAGCTAAATTGACGATTAAACCAAAATTAACTAATGAGACAGGAAAACAAAAGGTCTTCGGACAAATTGCGGTCTCTAATTATTCAAATTTTTCCAATACACCTGCGCTTAGTTCATATGTAAATACTTATGCTTTATCACTCAATGTTAATAATATTTCTGATTCAAGGCTCTCATTGGAAAGCAATATATTATTCAGACAAGAGAAAGGCGAATGGGATAATATACAGAAGAATATTTTCAACGGATTGAAAATATATAGTTTATCTTTAAAGTATGATTTGCAAAATAACTCATTTATAAGTATTGGAAGGAAAATAAATTCAAATATTTCTAATATAGGTGCAATTGATGGTTTACAGGCTGAAAAATCATTTAAAAGATTTTATGTAGGCGGTTTTGTTGGCTCAAGACCTGATTACCTTGATTATAGTTTTAATTTTAATCTATTACAATTTGGGGCTTATGCCGGTTATAACATTCAAAAACCTCAGCTGAATATTCAAAACTCTTTAGCCATCGTTGAGCAAACAAATCACATGAAAACTGACCGACGGTTTTTATATTTTCAGCATAGCAACAACATTGTGAAGAATTTACATATGTTTTATACACTAGAGTTAGATCTTTATAAAGTTTTGAATGGACAAAAGCAGAACACCCTGAGTTTAACAAGTAATTATTTTTCATTAAGATACAGACTTACAAAAAAGTTTACACTTTCAGGAACCTATGATTCCAGGAAAAATATTATTTATTACGAAACAGACAAAAATTATCTGAGCACTCTTATTGAATCTGAAACCCGTCAGGGATTAAGTTTTCAGGGAAATTATACAATTTCTCAAAATATATATTTAGGAGCAAGGATTGGATATCAGTTTCAAAAAAGCGACTTAAGACCAAGCAAAAATGCCAATTTTTTTGTTTCCCACAGAAATCTGTTTAAAACTGAAATTTCCTCAACTTTATCAGTTACAGTACTTGAATCAAACTATCTGAATGGGAATATTTATAATATAAGGTTTAACCGGGGTTTTAATTCAGGTAAATTAAATATTGGTATGGGGTACAGTTTTGTAAATTATAAGATCAGAAACTCGGAATTACCTTTAAGGCAACATATTGCTGATGCAAGTTTATCAACAGCTATCTTTAATAAAACCTTTTTATCTGTCAATATTGAAACTGACTATGAAAAACCCAATCAATTTTACAGGCTCTATCTGCAATTGAGAAAAAGGTTTTAAACGAATATATTTATTATTAAATTTTTTATAAAATGCAAATACTTTCAATCATTATATGGGCTTTACTGTTTTATTTTTTTGGAGGTACAACTGAAGATTCTCCACATGGTAAAGATTTTACTATAAGTTGTGGGAACTGTCATAGTACAAAAGGCTGGGCATTGGATACTTCAATTTATTCGTTTAATCATTCAGAAACCAAAATGCCTTTATCCGGCCAACATAAGGAAATTAACTGCAGATTATGTCATCCGAGTTTGGTTTTTTCCGAAGCAAAATCCAAAACTGAATGTGTAAATTGTCATATTGATATTCATGGACAAACTACTGGAAATTATTGTGATAAATGTCATACACCCAATTCATGGCTTGTAAATAACATAACAACAATTCATCAACAAACCAGGTTTCCATTGGTGGGTGTTCATACAATGACAGAATGCCAAAAATGTCACAAGTCTGAATCGCTTCATCGTTATGATGTTTTGGGTGTTGAATGCATTGATTGCCACAGAGCAAACTATATGTCAACAAAAACCCCCAATCATATTTCTGCAAATTTTTCAACAGATTGTTCGCAATGTCACAATATTTTTTCCTATGAATGGGGCGGAACCGGATTTAACCATAATATATTCCCTCTTACTCAGGGCCATTCAAATGTAAGTTGTTCCAAATGTCATACCAATAATAATTATTCTTCAATATCCAGTGATTGTTATTCCTGTCATAGAGACGATTACAATGCTGCAACCAATCCAGTTCATACAAGTGGTTGCTATTCAACAAATTGTTCATCCTGTCATACTACTAAGCCCGGTTGGAGACCTGTAAGTTTTCAGCATGAAAATTATTTTCCGATAAGTTCTGGTAAACATAGTGGATTTGCTTGTAATCAATGCCATACCAACCCAGCTAATTGTACCTTTAGTTGTATTGATTGTCACGAACACAATCAGGCTTCTATGAACAATGAACACAATGGTGAAAGTGGTTATTCCTGGGTAAGTTCAGCCTGTTATAACTGTCATCCAAGAGGGCAATCGGATAAATAAATATGATCATTAAACTTTTATAAGTTTTTTCAATACTATCAAAAAAAACGGTCGGAAATAAAATTCACGACCGTTTTTATAAAAATGTATTAAATATAGTATTATTTTCCAAACATATAGCCAACAGAGATGCCAAATACATTGTTTTTTAATACTTCATTATTTGAAGTAGTAGGATTTAAATTAGATAATCCTAAACCATATTGAAGTCTAAAAAGAAAGTTAGAATATTCAATTCCTGCACCAAAATTTAAACCCATATCAAATGATCTCATATCACTATTTGCATCGGTTCCGAATTTAAGCCCAATTGATTCATTATTAAGGCCTAATGTGGCAAGTGTTGTACCTGCTGGTAGCCCTGTGGCTGAATATTCATTTGTCCTGTTTCCCGAAACAGCCAATGCGAAGTAAGGACCTGCAAATATAAGTAATTTAGCAGGTTTAATATCTACTTTGTATACTGCATTTATAGGCATTTCAATATAAAGTGGAGACAATGTACTCGCCAATGTTATTGTTGTAGCACCATTTGAAAAAATATTTAAATCAAAATTAGCCCCTTTTCCACTTAGGACTAGTCCCGACTCTAAAATGAAACTTTTTGAAAAACTATAATCAAGTATTGCTCCGGCATGAAAAGACATTCTTGAACTTTCTGTTACACCAGTATAACCGCTTACAGTCATATTTGACAGATTAAGTCCTGCTTTCACTCCTAAGCTCAATTGAGCATTTGTTTGTGTTGTTATAAATGAAACCAACACTATTAATATTAAACATATATATTTTTTCATATTTGTAAATTTAAGTAAAATTTAATTTAGTGATTTATTTTCTTTTATTTTTTGTACAAGGTCTATTATGTTCAAATGTACTAAGGTGGTTTTTTTATTTTCATAATTTTGTTTA
>CAIUKU010000390.1 GCA_903899825.1 uncultured Bacteroidales bacterium
AAAAAGCAAAATAAATGTTAATCGACAATAATGCTATTAAATGAATATTGGGGCTATAACTTTTATATTAAAAGGAAATTTAATGTCATTATTCAACTTTTATTTCCATCCATTCAGTCATTTTTTTATTGATCTCAATTTGCCAGTTTTTAATTACTGGTATTACATTCAAAGAAATAATACTACATTCTTTTGCACTTTCTGTATTCGTTTTTGGATCGATGTATTTTCCACTTTTATGTATCATTTCACCAGGATAAACCAATGCCACTTTTTTAGCATCATAGTATTCATGATAGACATACATCTGCCTTAAATCATCCGGTGAGGGGTTGTAGCCATTCAGGTTTTTCCATTTGGTGTCAAGTATGTAACTATCTTCTCCTTTTTTAATCCAGATATCTGGTATAATCTTTGAACGATTACCGAATTCTGGTTTCCAGAAATACTTAGAGGTTTGAGCAGTAACCGTAATATCGGGCGCTTTATTTTTCCTTATACTAATATAAATAAACTGTTCCCACAATTTGTTCATATCAAACATGAGTGACAACACATGATTTCTTCCTGTTTTTAAATCCGGATGGTATTGTAAAAGCAACAATCTGGCTATTTCTATGGCTTTTTGATAATGTTTGGTTTTGCGATTATAAACAATGGTATTGAAAGTGGTTTCGGATACTTTAATATCTGGCATTTCTGGAAAATTGAGCAAGAGAGAACCGATGCGACTTTGTAAATCAGTATTGGTGTTGATTTGTTTCAACAAACGAATCGCTTTGTATAGTATAAAATGAAGCAAATGTTCAGTATCGTAGGTAGTATGACGTACATAAAATCTTTCCTGATGAGTTAGGTTTTGCTGTAAGTGTTTTGCAAACAGCAGATTCCCTTTAAGTGCTGTAGTATTGCCTTCTGTTTTACGATATTTTTTTACCAGACCTGTATGGTAGAGATATTCTACTTCTTTGATAAACAATTCAAAATACAAATCAAGTATGGTATTGGGCTTAATTTTAAGTTGACTGTTGCTGGTTGATTTTATTTCAAAATTACTCACAGCCCGCAACATACCAATTAATATATCCCGCCATTTCGTTTCTTCTTTTTCAGTATCCGGGTTTTTATCAGCTTTAGGCAGCACTTCTATCAGCAAATTGCCCACCTGAACAACACCCACAAATTCATTGAACTGAATGCCTTTGTGTATTAACGAAAAATAAGGTACTCCCTTTTGACCATAATATTCCTGCAAGGCTAAGAGCTTGTCCTTATCAAACATTACACCAGCAATCGACTGATTTAGTTTGATTGTCTGATGTTCGAAAACGGTAATATGATTTTTTTTAATAGACAATATTACTGCATTAAAAGGTTGATAGCTTTTGTAAAATCTTCAGCAGACATCTTTACTGTATTCCATAATTTATAAATGGGTTTTTCTGCAAATTCATCAGCATCATAATCATCGAATTTAGCAAATATTTTTTTGTCATTATCTGTATCTATCTTTTCAAAAAAACCTTCACCCAATACCAGACCTATTTTTCCATAATCGCCGAAGAAGTATTCCTGCAATAAAGGAATGATTTTATTATGGAAAACTAATTTCAAATCATCAATATTTTGAACTGTCATCAGGTAACTATGCCCGATCTGATGATCTTTATCTAGTAATTTCTCAATACGTTTGTTAATAATTTTTAGTAATAGAGGTAAGTTAATATTATCCAGCATACCTTGTTTATCTTTAAGTTTGCCATCAGTTGCAATAATACCAGGGTTTGGCTGCATTTCTTCAAAACTGAATCTTCTCCTTAAGGCAGTATCTAAGGCTTCGACACTACGGTCGGCTGTGTTCATGGTACCAATAATATATAGATTAGGAGGTACTCCAAACTTTTCTTTACTATAAGGCAGGGTAACTTCCAATGCTTCGTCATTTCCCAGTCGTTTATCTTCTTCAATCAGGGTAATGAGTTCGCCAAAAATCTGTGATACATTTCCACGATTGATTTCATCAATTATTAAAACTCTATTCTTTATTTCATAATCAATTACTGGCTTAGAACCTGTAAAAAATTCTTTATCTATTAAATTTTTGTCAATTACATATATAGATTGCTGGGAGAAGTATTTATCATATACCTCTTTGATAGGTAGCTCAATATTAGTATGTAACCATTTAACTTTTCTAAATTGAGAATAACGTATAGGTGATGAATTGTCAAAATAATAATCACCCTCTATAACTCCAATGGCTCTAATTGTTTTCATTCCTTTTGATACAAATACCAATCTGCCTTTTTTTGCCCAATTTACAAATCTTTCTATTGCATCTACCTAAGAACATGACAAAAATTTACAATACTGATTAATTTTGTTTATATCATTAGAAAACAAAGCATTTGCAAGATAAGT
>CAIUKU010000391.1 GCA_903899825.1 uncultured Bacteroidales bacterium
CTGGAGTTAATGAAGAAATTGCATTGCCAAACTGAATATTTTCAGAAGTTTCAAATACTTTTAATTTAGGGTCTTTTTTAACAAACATAAGTATCTGAAATTGAAACTCATCTTTAATACATCTTAAAAATGGGCTTCTTAATCCATTTCTTCTAAATAAATCAACATACTGAAAACTATATTCACCATGGATTAACTTAGTTATAAACACTTTAACTTTGAACATACTTTTATTTATTTCTGATTAATTTGGACAACAAAAATAACTTAATACTTGTAATATCCTAATTCTTTAACATCAAAACTATTAATAAAACTAACTTTTTGTGTATTTTCAGTTTTGCCTAATCGAATGAATATTTCTGCAGATTTTTTAAACCTATCATTACGGTTTGCATCAAAAAGCAATAAATAACCAATAATAATATTTCCAGCCATTTCAACTAAACGACGAGCATGAAAGTCATATAATTCAGCACTTTCAGTAGCAGTAACTTTTTCAATTGTTTTAGCAAATTGATCAGTCATTTTTACTAATGAATGTTTTAGATAATCAAATTCAGGATTTACTGTAATTTGTTCATTATCGCGTAATATTTTCAGATACAAACCATTACTTACGCCACGAATTGCAGCAACTACCTGTAATTGAGAAGTTCCTTCATAAATAGTAGTAATACGAGCATCTCTAAAAATACGTTCTATTGGAAAGTCTTTCATAAAGCCAGTTCCACCATGAACCTGAAGAGAATCGTAAGCTATTTGATTACAATACTCACTCGAAAATAGTTTAAGCAATGGTGTATAAACATCAGCTATTTTTTGATGAAGTTTAAAATCATTTCTTTCTTCAGGAGTTAAGCTTCTTTCTTCAGAAATAGAACTATAAGATTTATAAATATCAACATATCTGCAAGTTTCGTATAGTAGTGTACGAATAGCATCTGTTTTTACTCTCATATTCGTAAGCATCTCATAAACTGCAGGATATTCAATAATAGCCTTACCAAATTGTTCTCTCTCATGAGCATATTTTAAGGCTTCACGATAAGCAGCTTCAGCAATACCAACAGACTGAGCTCCAACACCTAAGCGTGCTGAGTTCATCAATGACATTACATATTTTATCAATCCCATTTTGCGATCACCTACTAACTTAGCCGGAGCATCGGTAAATACTAATTCACAGGTTGGAGAACCTTTAATACCCAATTTGTTTTCAATACGACGAACCGTCATTGCGTTTTCTTTTCTGTCGTAAACGAATAATGATAATCCACGTGCATCAGAAGTTCCTGCTTCGGAACGTGCCAAGACTAATGAAACATCAGCATCGCCATTGGTAATAAAACGTTTTACGCCATTTAATTTCCAGCATTCTGCTTTTTCGTCGTAAGTGGCTTTAAGTTGAACAGCTTGCAAGTCAGAACCTGCATCTGGTTCAGTTAAATCCATAGCTGCTGTTGCACCATCACGATTAAAGCGTGGTAAAAACAAATCTTTAATTTCCTCTGAACCAAATTCGTGAATGGTTTCGGCACAATCTTGTAATCCCCAAATATTAGCAAATCCTGCATCAGCACGAGCTACTAATTCAGCAGACATTACATAAGGTACGAATGAAAAGTTTAATCCACCATATTTACGAGGCAATGAAATACCAACAACACCAGCTTGATGCATAGCATCATAGTTTTGTTGGGTTCCTTTTGCATACGTAACTTTATTATTTTCTAAAACAGGACCATCATGGTC
>CAIUKU010000392.1 GCA_903899825.1 uncultured Bacteroidales bacterium
GTAGAGACCTATTTTATGACAGAATTGGATAGGTTGAAACATTACTTTGATCGCAACATTGAGATGTATCATTATTATCGTACAAGTTGCACTCATTTTGAGAAAATTTACTTTTTGAGAAACAGGGATTCTGATATTCCTATGAATATTGCCAGTTTTTATTTCGAACGCGATATAAGGTTCTCCACAGGGTACGATTATAAAATAGCCAAGATCATAGCTAATGATTTCCTGGAACTGTATATCAATTCGCAACTTTTAAAATTAAAAAAAGACACTGAAATAGCACATGAAGTTTGTACAGGGCTAAAAACTCGTGAGACCTGGACGGCAAGTAAAACGGATTTGGCAGAGTTAATTTATGCATTGGATACTGCAAAGTGTATAAATCACGGAAATATAAATTTGAAAGCTCTTACTTCTTATGTTGAGAATGTATTTAATGTAAACATTGGCGACATTTATCGTATTTATTTGGAAATCAGGGATCGCAAAGGAAGTCGCACTCTATTTCTTGACCGTTTAAAAGATAATATGACAGAAAGAATGATTGAAGCGGATTCTCATAATAAAAAATAATTATAGTCTATTAAAAGAGCATGCTTAACGTATGCGTGGACATATTCTGTATCGACTGTGGGTATGCCGATGCCTTGTGAAAAACAGTTATGAATCCACGTTTTTTATAATTACAAAAATAACAAACTACGCAGATATGAGAAAACTTATATTATACACTACCGTTTCGTTGGACGGTTATTTGGCTCCTATTTATGGAGGATTTGAAATGCTGACTACAATCTCAAATCCGGAACGGGAAGATTACGGAAAGAACATGTTTTTTGATTCAATTGACGTGGTTATAATGGGTGGAAATACATATTACGAATTATCATGTATAGATGTAGAAATGCCATTCAAGGGGAAAGAAATATATGTTGTTTCTAAAAAATCAATGAAACTTCACAAAAAAGTACATTTTATAAAAGAAAATGCTATAAACGAAATCAAAAAACTCAAAGAGCTTGATGGCAAAAATATCTGGGTATTAGGTGGAGGCATTTTAACTGCTTCTCTTTTAAGGTATAAACTGATTGATAAACTGATTATAAATTATCTGCCATACATGCTTGGCAATGGAATTCCCCTTTTTCCCAAGTACGAGGGTGAATCCAAATGGAAATTAGTCAACAATCAATCTTTCAAAAATTTTATATTACAAGCTGAATATCAGCTTATTTAATGAAAACAGCCACTTAAAATTCGTTTCAATAATTCCCAAGCTTTTCCCAAGTTTGGGAATTATTTTTATAAATAAAACCTCATTTAAAATCTTATCATTTTGATTATTTAGGTCAATATTAAACATGTTTTATTGTCCAAAAGTCTTTTTCAGGTGATTAGGAGTGATTTCCCAAGTTTCGTTACTACTTCAAGGGAAATTTCCTTTTGAAAAACCTTTTCCAAGTAATCTTTCGACCATTAATCGAAAAAAACATCTCCCAACTTGTGCTTTTATATTTTTCATTTTTCCCAATTTTGCCATTCTAATTTCAGACCTGGATATTTATTCAGACTATAAAAACTAAAAAAAAATGGCAAATTTCAATCTTGCACTTTCAAAAGTGCTTTCACATGA
>CAIUKU010000393.1 GCA_903899825.1 uncultured Bacteroidales bacterium
AACAAAATAAATGAAAAATAATTTTTTTCTGTTTAATCTTTGTATTACTTTTGTTAAACAATTTTGAAACAAATATAATTTATATATATGACAGCTATAGAATTTAATCACAGTTTACTCGGCTTAAAAGACAGCCTTGAGTATTTCGCTTATTCTTTAACAATGAATCGTGAAGATGCCAAAGATCTTGTGCAAGACACTTACGTTAAAGCTATTACATATAAAGATAAGTTTGAAACCAATACCAATTTAAAGGCATGGACTTATACCATCATGAAAAACACTTTTATCAACAGTTATCGTCGTAATATAAAAGCCAATACTATTATCGACAATACTGACGATTTATTTTATATGAATATTCCCCGCAAATCTACAATGGGATCTCCTGAATCTGAAATATTTACAAAAGAAATTCAACAAAGCATCAATAGATTGGAAGACGATCATCGTGTTCCTTTTGAAATGCACAATGCCGGTTATAAATATAAAGAAATTGCTGAAAATTTAGACCTTTCAATAGGAACGGTGAAAAGCAGAATATTTTTTACCCGTAAAAAACTAATGGATAACCTTAAAGAATTTAAGAATTGATTTTTTGTAAATTTGATTAATCTGTTAAGTGCAATAGTAATATTGCACTTTTTTTTTGCGATCCGGCAAAATACCTTAAATTAAAATTGCTCATTGTACAATGAACAATTTAAATTTAGAGGATTTATAATTATTAAGGCCTTTATTTTTCTAAAATAAAGAATTAAACATCGAGGTCTACTTTAAATGCATTGAATAGCATATCTACTCCTACCTGGGTTGCGCCGTGATAGGTTGCTTCGAGTATTTCACCATCGGTCCAGCCCAATTTACGCAATTCGTCAACATCCTGTTGAACGATAGAATTTGAGTCTTTTACTACTTTTAGAATGAAAAACAACAAAGCTTTCTCATTTTCTTCCAATGGAACTTTTTCAGGGTCTTTCATGATTTCAGTAACCATTTCCGGAAGCACACCATATTGAAAGAGAATATTTGTATTTATACATACACAGTAGGTGCATTTTTCCTGGTCGGATACCATAAGACGAATAAATGACAATAACTTACCTCCCAGTTTAGGATGACGAAAAAAATAATTCAAATTGCTGACTTGCTGTCCCAATACATGTTCACTGGGACTAAATAGTTTAAATGCATTGGGAATAAAGCCCATGGTATTCATCATGTTCTGATAAATCTCTGCTACTTTGCCTGTAGCTTCTTCTTGTTCTACTAATTTTATAAGTGACATATTTTTTAAATTTATTTAAATAATAGCTATAACAATATTTCCGGGAATTTTATTTTATAAATTGTATTATTTCTGTATAATTCTGAAAAAGAATTCTGTCAAAGTAAACCGGTGCTATTTTTAAAGGAGTGCATATTTTATTAATAATTTCATTTTCAGCATCTTCGTAAATTTTTTTATTGTTAAGTTTGCTGGCATCAGGGAGTTTTAACCCTAAATGACTGAAAATATTTTGTATCCGGATATCAATGGCAATATTTTTGGTATTCATTCCCAGACTCATCAGAAAGTCTCTGGCACTTTTATTTTTAATAAACTTAAAATGTTCAGTAAGAAATAGTATCCTTTCCAGTTCAGCAGTATCTCCTTTGTAATTAGCTATTTCATCCATCATGCCTTTCATTCCGTTATGATAGCTTGCGATGAATCTATAGTTGTGTACCAAAGCCTTGCTTTTTCCGCACTTTTCAAGATTTGCACTTGCATACCTCACTCCGGCTGCTCTTATTGCATGATTGATCACGTATTGCAAATCATAATCATTCAATGCATCCAAAGCATTAAAATTTAACTGTTGCTGCAAATCCTGTCTGCTTATAAAACGGTTGTTGCCCGAAGCACTTCCTATCACATTTACCTGACCGACCAGCCTGAGCCAAAGGGAATTATTATCAATTTGTCTCCATAAATCTTTGATTGGGAACTCAGTGGTATTAACGTAAGTATCAATAATACCCTGAAAAATATCCAGATGTTGTTGGCTGACTTCCATCGTTTACTTTTTTATTATGACAACAAATAAAAAGCAAGATGAATTTGTACTTTATGATTTTTTTTGTTTTTATTAGATATTTACAACCTTTTTTTTGTTTATAAATATAAATAAAGAGGAACGCAAGCATTCCTCTTTATATTAATATATCCCTTTTTCGGAAAAACCAAAAACCAATAATGACATTATAGCTGTGAATTATTTTACTTCCTAAAAGTCTATACTTCTATATACCTATATACCTAATTCCCTACTTAAAAGCTTTTTCTGGTAATCCATCGCCGCTTAGTTTTAAGCGGTCGAAATAAGCAGGAACATCACGTCCCATGAGTTTATCAACATATAATTTGGCGATGTATTGTGCCAGCATAAAACCATGACCACGCATGCCTAGGAACAATCCCAATTCAACATCCACAGTATAGCGGGGTTCAACATAATAACCTGCCCAAACAGCCTGGAATCCAACAGACGAAAGTTCTGGTATCCAATCTACAAAAATTTCGGATACAATTTCCAGGAATTCTTTGGTGTTGATTTTTAGATTTTTGTCTGTTTCCAAAGCTTCTATCGATGGAGAAGCACAACCAATGATCTGACCGGTATCGTGCAATTGCTGTCCATATACTGCTGAAAAACCTTTGTATTTTCTACGGTCAATCAGCATATCCAGTGAATTTCCTTCTTTGCCCAACATTGGTAAACGACGGCTAATAAATGCCTGATGTTTTACAGGGAATAAACCGGTTTCAATGCCAAGTTTACGGCAAAATTTTTCACCTTCAGGTCCCATCGCATTGATAAAATTTTCGGTTTCGTATTCCACATATTCCCTGTTATGGGTCTGAACAATCAAATGATACGTATTGCCTTGCTTTTCAACATCTATCAATTTACAATCTTCCAGTATTTCTCCTCCATGTTCTAAGCCAATATTTCGGATTAAATCAATCACCCGACCCGGAGTAGCCTGCCAGCATTCATTGGTAATTAATGCAGCCTGATAAGTTTTTAGATTGTTGTTAAAATATGGAGAAATCTCTTTGCGAAAATTCTTAGGATCTACCATATAGGCATCCGACCAGGCCCTGGAAGCATCCAGGGCTTTGTATGTTTCATCATCATGGGCAAAACTAACATATTTGATAGGTCTGTAATCTATGTTTTTTTGTTTTTGTAATGCTTCAAAAATATCACGATTGTGCATGGCAATATCTGATATTTCAGGAACACTGAAAGCAGGACGGCCACCGGCAATGTTTCGCCAGGAAGCCCCACGGCCATAATTGGCCATTATCGGTTGCATGCCAGCTTCCGAAAGATACCGGAACAACGCACTGCCTCCAATTCCACCACCGGCTATAAATGATTTTACTTTTATTTTCTGTATCGCTTTTTCTGATGGATTGGTAATTATTTTTTCATGAATCTCACAGGGATACAATTCGCCCATTCCTATCTGATTGGACAAAGGACCACGGGGTGTGGCATCACCAACGATTTCAACGCCATAGGGACGAATCATTTGTTTCATTCTGGGAATACAGCGCTTTCCACGACAAGGCCCCATTCCTAAACGGGTAGTGTGTTTAACTTCGTCTACAGAAATAAATTTACGGTCTCCAACTATACTTAATACTTCAACAACACTTACATCATCGCAATGGCAAACATAAGTTTCAGATTCAATGGGTTTTGCAGGTTTAAATTCAACAATATCAGGATAATTTTCTTTTACAATAAAACCTCTTACTTTAACAAGTTCTTCACCTTTAACACTTAATGATTTTACCCTTGCAATATTGGTTTTGTTTGCTTTTTTTAATATTTTTTCAATAATACCTTCTCCTAATTTACGACCCTGATTATCTACAAGAAATACTTCAGCACCTTCGTTGGCTTCGTATTCAATAGGTAGGAACAACCAGTCTTTTTTGAGATTATAACCAAATATTGCCAATCCAGGGCATTGGTAAACACAATCCATACAACCGATACATTTTTCAAAATCTATCTGGGGTACTGTACTGGTAGATGTTTTAGTAATTGCACCATACTTACAGGAGAATGCACAGGGGTTGCAGGCAAATCCGTACAAACAGTCAATCTGAACAAAGCCTTTGTCGTTCATTCTTTCAATCGAAGGAAGATAGGGTGTATCAATAATCAGTTTCGGATGTTGTTGTGAATCAATGTATTCTTTTGAAATACCTAGGTATTCGTCATAATCATAGCGGGCTCCCATTTCCTGAAGAATTTCAAAGGCCACCTGTTTCCCTCTCAATACTGCACTGGTACCTTCACCTATACGAATGGCATCCCCGGCACCAAAACAACTTCTTCCAAAGACTTCATTGCCCTTAATCAATAACTGATCATCGGGAATTAAACCGGTACAAATATTGATGGCATCTATCCCATCAATTATTTTTTCAGTTCCGGGTATAGGTTTAAAATTTTCACACTCAGCAACTACAGCCCCAATTATTCCATCGTGATTTTTATTAGGAATAGCTTTTAGTAATATATGAGAAGTCATTACAGGAATTCCTAAACGACGCACCCGATTGGCCTGAACCGGAAATCCACCTTCATTGGGTTGGGCTTCAATAATGGCTTTTACAGTAGCGCCTGCCTGCATCAATTGGTAAGATGTCAGATAGCCGATATTCCCGGCTCCAACGGTAAGTATTCGTTTACCCAGTAAAGTCAATTCGTTGTTCATCATCTTTTGAACAACAGCAGCTGTGAAAACACCCGGTAAATCATCGTTTTCAAATGTTGGCATAAAAGGAACTGCTCCTGTAGCTATGATTAATTGTTCAGCATCTATATAATATATTTCATCAGTCAGCACATTTTTAACAGCAATGCGTTTGCCTTCCAGCAAATCCCAAACTGTAGAATTAAGAAAAATACCATCGTGATTGTCTCCGGCAAGTGTAGTTGCTATATCAAAACCACGCATACCACCGAATTTTTTTTCATTTTCAAAAAAGAAAAACTGATGGGTTTGCATCAAAAACTGACCACCAATCTTATCGTTGTTATCGATTACAATATTTGCAACCTTATGTTTGTTCAGTTCTTCGCGGGCAGCTAAGCCGGCAGGACCGGCACCTATAATGGCAACCTGTGTTTTATAAACTTTTACAGCAGTAGTTTTTTTATAAGCAACAATATCGGGATTGTAATCCTTTGGAATTTCTCTAACTTCTTTAATCCCATCTACTTTTGTGATACAAATCCTTTTGATATTTCCATCAATCAGCATTTCGCAGGCACCACATTTGCCTATACCACATTCGAGACTGCGTTCGCGGTTGTGCAAACTGTGACTATGAACCGGAAAACCAGCCTGATGTAAAGCTGCTGCAATGGTAAATCCTTGTTCACCTTCAATGGTTTTTCCTTCAAAAGTAAAACTAACTTTTTCTGTTTTGGGGATATCTAAGATGGGGTGTTTGGTAATTTTATACATTATTTTAGAGGTGTTTTGTATTTCTAAAGCTGTAAATAGTTTTGTTAAGAATTATCAGGCAAAATTACATAATATTTAAAAATTTTAAGCCCTCCTGAAAAGTTTTTTTGTTAATGTATTCACAAAGCTTATGTGAAGTGGAAATTTAGGAATGTGATGATTTAACGATTTAAAAAGATTCAAATATTTAAAAACCCATACAATCAGTAATTAAATAAATTTACCCCATCCGGAAAAAATATTTCTAACTCAAATTTCGCAAGAAAATGCAGCATAGGACTAAGCTATCGCTTTGAATTATTAAATCACTAAATCACCAAATCTCAATATCGCCAAATCTCTAAATTTTCCTTACTTTTGCAATTCAATTAATCAAAGCTCATGGAAACAATAGAAAACTATGCAGTGATTGGCAGTGGAAGCTGGGCAACCGCTTTGGTAAAGATTTTACAAAACAATGTTGATTGTGTGCATTGGTGGGTTCGCGAAAAAGAAGTTAAAGAAAGTGTTGAAAAATACCATCACAATCCTCTGTATCTGAGTTCTGTTGAATTCGATATGCAAAAACTAAGTATAAGCAATGATATTTATGAGGTGATCAATAAAGCGACTACCCTTATCTTTGTAATCCCTGCAGCTTTTATGTATGCTGCCATAGCCGATTTACCCAAGGAATTATTTAAAAATAAAAAAATTTTTTCAGCAACCAAGGGAATAATTCCAAGTCATAATTTAATTGTAGCCGATTTTTTTAATCAGAACTTCGATGTTTCTTTTCAGGACATTGGTATTATTAGTGGTCCTTCACATGCTGAAGAAATTGCATTGGAAAAGTTAACTTACTTAACAATAGCCTCACAAAACCAAGTACTTGCTGATTTTATGTCTGAAATTCTAAGATGTCGTTACGTTAAAACCAGTACTTCCGACGATATTTACGGAACAGAATATGCTGCTGTGTTAAAAAATATTTATGCCATTGCTGCCGGTGTATGTAAAGGCCTGGGTTATGGCGATAATTTTCTGGCAGTATTAATATCCAATGCTTTACAGGAAATGGAAAGATTCATAGAAAGTGTGCATCCCATCAATCGTGAACTGACAAATTCTGTCTATCTTGGAGACTTAATGGTTACTGCTTACTCTCAATTCAGCCGTAACCGTACATTTGGAACCATGATAGGAAGTGGTTATTCAGTTAAGTCCGCACAACTGGAAATGAAAATGATAGCCGAAGGCTATTATGCAACCAATTGCATTCATATTATTAATGAAAATTATCAGGTGGAAATGCCAATCATGGACGCCATATATAATATATTGTATGAAAATATTTCACCATTTATCGAAATAAAGATACTTTCTGACAGGCTGAAATAAGATTTTGTCGAATTTCTTAAACATTAAATATACTTTGACGTTTATTTTAACATCAATTGTATAATTTTGTAAAAATTTATCTAATCATTCAAAATAAACAAAAAATGAAACGAGCCATGAGAAATATTCACACACATGAGGATGTTTATTTGGCGAAACGAAGTTCACGAACACATTAAATAATAATTAAACCTGTGAGTAATTCCATAGGCGAAATTTAAATAGGATTAATAAACATAACAAACCTAACAAAAATCATTTCAGTTATTTAATAAATTATAAACATATGAAAAAACTTTTTTTGATTGCCTTAATTATGATGAACCTATGTTCATTTCGTTTAAATGCAAATCCATTAAATCCACCCGATGAAGGGATGTGGTTACCCATGTTTATTGAAAGACTCAACTATGTTGATATGCAAAAAATGGGTCTGCATCTTACAGCCGAAGAACTATATAGTATCAATCATTCCAGTTTGAAAGACGCCATCGTAAATTTTGGTAATTTTTGTACAGCAGAAGTAGTTTCCAATGAAGGGCTATTGTTAACCAATCATCATTGTGGTTATGAATCTATTCAGAAACATAGTACTGTAGGTCATGATTATCTTACTGAAGGATTCTGGGCTTATAATAAATCAGAAGAAATCCCGACAGAAGGTTTAACCGCTACCTTTTTGGTTCGTATGGAAGATGTTACTAAAAAAGTATTGGCCGATGTAAGCGACACCATGACGGATGCAAACAGAAGAGCAGCCATCCGTAAAGTTTCCGATAAACTCAAAAAAGAAGCCGGAGAAAAAGGAAAATACGATGTTCAGATAAAAAGTTTTTTTGATGGCAATGAATATTATATGTTTGTTTATGAAGTATATGAAGATGTACGTTTAGTGGGTGCGCCTCCGTCAGCTATAGGTAAATTTGGCGGTGATACCGATAACTGGATGTGGCCACGTCATACCGGTGACTTCAGCATGTTCAGGGTATATACCGCTCCAGATGGCAAACCTGCAAAATTTTCAAAAGACAATATTGCTTTAAAACCTAAACATTCTCTTCCTCTTAACATCAAAGGAGTTAAAAAAAATGACTATGCCATGATATGGGGATATCCGGGAACTACCGAACGATTTATGACTTCTTATGGTATACAATCTACCCTTGAACAAGCCAATCCTGCTATTATCAATGCAGGCAATGCCATGTTACCTGTTATGAAAAAAGACATGGATGCTGATGCAGCTATAAGAATTAAATATGCATCTACTTATGCTCAATTGGCCAATGTATGGAAAAATAAAATAGGTGAAAGCAGAGGTTTAAAAAGACTTAAAGTATTCGACGAGAAGAAAGCGCTGGAAGACAGATTGCAAATCTGGATCAATGCAGATGCTTCCCGCAAGGCAAAATACGGTAATGTAATTCAAGACATTGCTACAGCATCCAAACAGCTGATGGACGCTAAAACAGAAATGAATTTATGGTATTTTCAGGGTATTCTGATGAGTTCTAAAACAATGCTGGCTCCATTGCAGTGTATGGGAATGGCTGCACTGATAGAAAAGAAAGATACAAAGCCTGAAGCATATGAACCTTATACTGAAACAATTAAAGAACTATATAAAGATTGTGCTGTAGCAACTGAAAAGAAATTATTTGCTGCAGGATTGGAATTATACCGAAAAGAAATGCCGGCAAATATGCTACCCGATATTTTTGAGGTAATCAACAAAGAGTATAAAGGGGATATTCAAAAATTTACAAATGAAGCTTACGAAAACTCAATTTTTGTTTCTGAAGAAAGCTTTGCTAAATTTGTTAAAAAACCAAATTTGAAAAAATTTAAAAAAGATTTAATCTATAAAACAACCCTTTCAATTTATACTGCTTTTATGAAAGGAAATACAGAGCAGAAAGAAATCAATACCCGTTTAAATACAGCCAAACGATTATTTGTTGCCGCTTTACGTGAAATGCAACCCAATAAAACTTTTTACCCCAATGCAAATTTCACCATGCGTATGACTTATGGAAAAGTCCTGGATTACACTGCTGCCGATGCTGTTCAATATGATTATGTTACACATTTAAAAGGTGTAATAGAAAAGGAAGATCCAAGCAATGATGAATTTATTGTTCCTGCTAAATTAAAAGAACTTTACAATAAAAAAGACTTTGGCCGATATGGCAGCAATGGTGATTTGGTAACTTGTTTCCTGACTACCAATGATATTACAGGTGGCAACTCCGGTAGTCCGGTTATTAATGGTGATGGCCATCTCATTGGCATCGCTTTCGACGGCAATTGGGAAGCCATGAGTGGCGACATTGCTTTTGAACCCGAATTGCAACGTACCATTTGTGTGGATATCCGCTATGTATTGTTTTGTATTGACAAAATGGCAAATGCGCAGAATCTGATAAAAGAAATGAATATTATAGAATAATTTATAAAATAACAACTTTAAAGAGCCTTTCTTAGAAAACGAAAGGCTCTTTTTTTTAGCTTAGCTGAGAATAAAATTCATTTATGATCCTTAATATATTTCCATGACTCCATAACAAAAAAAAGAGGCTGTTTTTAGAAACAGCCTCCACCCCTCGAAGATAAAAGATAAAATATAAAATTATTAACTTATTTTGAATAAGCATAATTCTAAATGCAAATCACGTGCCAAAGTGCTATTGTGTATTTAATCAGTTATTTGTAAAAATAACTTGTAAGAGCAAATAATGTTAAATTGGGTCATTGTGACCTAAATATATTTTTATAAATGGCTAATGCTAAGAATATAAATATAATAAGAATATAAATAAAGATATGTCAAAATGACACAGTAGGTTATAGTATGCATAGACTTTTTTAATCGATAGCATATAAACTTATTTTCCGTAACAATCTTTTCCTGTCAATCCCCAATAACTTTGCAGCCTGAGATTTATTATTCTGTGTTTGCTTTAATGCATTTCTAATCATCTCTCTCTCATTTTCAACTAAATTTAAGTTTCTATATGCAATATCAGCATTTTTAGAATAAGCTGTATTGGTATAGTTAAACTGAAAATGCTTAATTTTAATAATCTCATCATCACAAAGTATAACGGCTCTTTCAACCATATTCCGCAGTTCTCTTATATTGCCGGGGAATGAATAATCTGTAAGTATCTGCAACGTATTTTGATCAATCCCCTGTATTTTTTTATTGGATTGAGCTGCAAATTGTTTGATATAATAATCCAGCAATGATGGAATTGCATCTCTTCTTTCTCTTAATGGGGGAAGATTAATAACAAAAGAGTTTAAACGGTGAAGCAGATCAATTCTGAATTTTCCCTCATCGCATAGTTTTCTTAAATCTCTGTTGGTAGCAGCTATCATTCTTACATCAATATCAATAACCTTATTAGAACCAATTTTTGTAATTTTACCTTCTTCAAGTACCCTTAAAAATTTACCCTGAAGTTCGTATTTTAAATCTCCGATTTCATCTAAAAACAAGCTTCCTTTATTGGTTGCTTCAAATAAGCCTGATTTTGTTTCTATTGCATCGGTAAAACTTCCTTTTTTATGTCCGAAAAATTCACTCTCAAATAATGTGTCTGGGATAGCAGAGCAATTTACAGCATTAAAATAATAATCTTTACGTTGACTTAGATAATGGATGGCATTGGCTATGATTTCTTTTCCTGTTCCGCTTTCTCCAGTAATAAGTACTGTGGTTTTATCTGTTTTTGCAACTTTTGTAACCAGATTCAGTACATCTTTCATGCCTTTGCTTTCAACTATCAAATCCCATTTTAATTTTGCTTTTAAGGCATTGTTCAAAAATTCATTGTTGCTTTTAATTTCATCGCGATATCTACTTATGGTTGTATATTTTTTAGTTTGTTTTATCGCATTTTCCAGATTGTTTTTTTGAAAAGGGTGTATTACAAAATCATTGGCTTTTGCCCTCATTGCCTTTATTACCATTTCGGTTTCACTTTGTTCAGAAATCATGATAACTTCCATATCTGAGTATAATTCTCTGATTCTTTTTAAAACGGTAATCCCATCTTTTTCAGTTTGTTTTACATCAACAATTGCAATATTTAT
>CAIUKU010000394.1 GCA_903899825.1 uncultured Bacteroidales bacterium
AGAATTTCCTGGTGGTAAGATGCTGTTCAGGTACAGATTCATTCCTTTTCGCTCAACTTCGGGTTTAAAGAAAGTATAAACAAATTCAATTAGCTCATTTACATTCGTTTGCATTAGTCCAACCTCAACCTGGCCGGATTCGATTCTGGCAATATCAACTATGTCATTGATAATATTGAGCATTCTGATACCGCTTTTTTCAATAATTTTAATATATAAATGTTGGTCATCGCCTGTTAAACCGGGTTCTTTCAATAGTTCAGCAAAACCAAGGATTCCATTCATAGGTGTTCTGATTTCGTGACTCATATTGGCAAGAAATGCTGATTTAAGACGATCACTTTCTTCTGCTCTGTTTTTCGCTATCTCTAATTCTTTTGTTTTGATTTTGACTCTTTTTTGAAGAATTGCGATAAACATTATAACGAATGCCAGTATCGACAGAAATATAATCGTGAAAATTATCCAGAATTTAGATGTATAATAAAAAGGTACTATGGCATAGGAAAGCCATTTCGAATAAATTTTTTGCTTTTCATTTTTACTGATCGAATTCACAGCATTTGTTAAAATAATGTGAAGCGTATCAAGCTCTTTCCGACAAGCGATAGCAAGCTCATTTTCATAATTAATTTCACCTGAAATGCTTAAATTACTTATTCCTTCTGAATCGATATAAAAAGTTGCCACCGCTTGCTGACAGATAAAAGCATCAGCCTGACCCAATGAAACTGCTCTTAAACAGCTTATATCATCTATGAAGGGAACCAATTGCAAATGAGGATAATTATGTGAAAGATATTCCTGGACGGCATATTTATTAACAACAGCGATTGACTTATTTGTTAAATCTTCGATAGAATTAATTTTCTGATGCGATTTCTTAACTACGATAATGTGGGAATGTGACAATAAAAATGGTGTGAAATTCAGATATTTCTCTCTCTCTTCAGTTTTTTGGATTTCGATCAAAACATCAATATCGCCATTGCGTGTATCTTCAAGCATCTTCGAAAAATCAGACTGATAAACTCGTTTAAATTTATAATCAATCCTGTCTTCGATAATTGAAAGAAAATCGATGAAAATACCATTGATTTCGCCATTCTCATCAACGAATTCATAAGGTGGTGCATTGGGTGAAATGCCGACAACAAGATCCGGGTGCTTTTTTAACCATTCTTTCTCTTTCGTGTTTACAATGTTAGAACGATTGCACGAAAATACCGTAATCAATACTATCAAAAACAAATAATAACGACTAAAATTTTGATATATTCTCATTCGGATTTGTCTCAATTCATTCTAATTATCTGTAAATAAATAAGATAAAATATTTTAATTAAGTTGTTCTTTGAAATATTTTTGCACCAGATCCAACAAAACATTTCTGTGAAGCGGTTTGGTTATATAATCATTGCACCCCGCTTTGATCGCTTTTTCTTTGTCTCCGACAAGTGCGAAGGCAGTTTGCGCGATGATAATTACTTCCTTATTGAACTCACGTATTTTTTGAGTAGCCTTATATCCATCCATAACAGGCATTTTAATATCCATTAAAATCAAATCAATATCAGGATTTTTCCGGCAGGCTTCTACCGCTTCAATACCTGTTTTGGCGTGAATGATTTCACGACTG
>CAIUKU010000395.1 GCA_903899825.1 uncultured Bacteroidales bacterium
ACTAATAACCAATAACTAAAGAAAAAAAATGAAAAGATATATTTTTTTCATCTTACTTGTTACAGGACTATTTAAAATAGCCTTTGCTGAAGATATCAGATTTACAGCCTCAGCTCCTTCTACAATTGGAACCGGACAACAGTTTGCTGTAACATTCACTGTAAATTCAGCTGCAAGTAATTTTACTGCTCCTTCTTTTAAAGGTTTTAGTGTTTTATCCGGACCCAATCAATCAAGTAGTAGTAGTATGCAATTTGTTAATGGCAATATGACACAATCTGTAGCCTATTCATTTACATATTATTTGCAAGCCGGAAATGAAGGTAGCTATACAATATCACCTGCTAAAGTTATTGTGGGAGGAAAAAGCTACGAATCAAATACTCTCACTATTAAAGTTGTAAAATCGGCTCAAAATACTAACCCTCAAAACAACAATCAACAAAACAGACAGCAGCAAAATAATCAGACATCTGCGTCGCTTAATGATAATGATATCTTTATCAGAACGAATATCAGTAATACCTCACCATTATTAGGAGAGCAAATAATTGTGACATATAAACTTTATACTGCTGTTGGGATTTCTCAATATACAATTAACAAATTAGCAAGCAATAAAGGATTCTGGTCAGAAGATATACTGAAAGAGAATGAAAAGCCTAAGCAATACAAAGAAAACCTAAATGGTAAACAATATATAGTTGCAGAAATACGAAAAGTCGCATTATTTCCTCAGGAAAGTGGAAAGTTAAATATTGAACCTTTAGAAGTTGATGTATTAGCCCAAATTCAGACCCAGCGAAAAAGAACCAATTCTATTTTTGACTTTTTTGACGATCCTTTTTCAAGTGCCTATCAAAATGTAAAAAAAACTATACGTTCTAACAATGTTAGTATTAATGTAAAATCATTAACTGTTAATGGAAAACCGGATGATTTTACAGGAGCAATAGGTAATTTTACATTTCGTTCCGATATAGATAAAACTGAAACAAAAGCAAATGAAGCTGTTAACTTAAAATTTACTATTTCAGGGAGAGGAAATATTAAACTTATTGATAAGTTAAATGTAATTTTTCCACCTGATTTTGAAACCTATGATCCAAAAATAAATGATAACATCAATAAATCAGACAATGGAATTTCCGGCACCAAAACTTTTGATTACCTGATTATTCCACGAACTGAAGGTGTTTTCACGATTAAACCTGTAACATTTACCTATTTTGATTTAAATAAAGGAAAATATGTCACATTATCTTCTCCTGAATATACACTAAAAGTAGCAAAAGGAGACGGAAAGCAAAGCACAGCAAGTTTAACATCAGTTAATCAGGAAGATATTAAATATATTGGGAGTGATATTGAGCATATTAAAATTAAGCCAATGGATTTGAACAAAAAAGGAGAACACTTCTTTTTATCGGATTTATATTATTTCCTCAGTTTTATTCCATTGATTTTATTTTCTTTAGCTATATTCTTCAGAAGAAAACATTTAAAATTAAAAAGCAATATTGCTTTACTTAAAAACCGAAAAGCTACAAAAGTTGCAAAGAAGCGTTTGCAAAAAGCCAAAAACTATCTTACCACAAAAGAGAAAGATAAATTTTACATTGAAATTTCACATGCACTCTGGGGCTATCTGAGTGATAAATTTAGTATTCCATTAGCTGAATTATCTATGGATTCGGTATATATTGCATTGAAAAGCAAGAATGTAAAGGAAGAAATTACATTACAATTTATTAAAACACTCAATAACTGTGAGTTTGCCCGTTTTGCACCCGGTGATGAATCTTTAACTATGGATAAAATTTACACTGAGGCAATTGGAATTATTTCTAATACAGAAAATGAATTAAAATAGATGATGATTATGAAGAAATTTTTGATTTCATTTTTAGTGATTTTTTGCAGTTTTCAATTAGTTGCAAAAACCATGAATCCTGATGTTGAAGCAGCAAACAAAGCTTATAATAAGGAAAAATACAATGATGCCATTACTTTATACAACAAAGTCCTGGAAAAAGGTGAAGAGTCATCTGATTTGTATTATAATTTAGGAAACTGCTATTTCAGGCTTAATAATTATCCGATGGCAATTCTTAATTTTGAAAGAGCAAAAAAATTAAACCCTGCAGATGCCGATATTGAATTCAACCTTAAAATATCGAATACAAAAATTATTGATAAAATTGAAACTGTTCCCCAGTTATTCTTTGTAAAAGGGTGGATATGTCAATGCTCGAGGCACATTTGCCAATTGGATATCCCGTGTTGAATTGGGCACTGGATTTAATGGGCATCTAGCACAAGTATGGGCGGGTGATAGGGCAACATTTGCTCTAAGTGAATTCTACAAC
>CAIUKU010000396.1 GCA_903899825.1 uncultured Bacteroidales bacterium
AAATTAGATAAAGCAATAGTACATTTACTAAAAGTATGCAGTATCGATACTAAAAATCTAGATGCATTCATAACTTTGGGCAATGTTTATTTTGATGCAGAGCAAAGTGAGAATGCTGTTATCTATTATGAAAAAGCACTGGTATTGGATCCTACTAATATAAATGTAAAATGCGATCTGGCTACCTCCTACCTCAACATAAGAAATACAGAGAAATCATTACAGTTATTAAGAGAAAATATCAAAATTGCTCCCAATCATGCACAATCGCATCATAATCTGTCAATAGTATATTCTCAAATGGGCAAAATAAAAGAAGCAGAAGCTGAAATGAAAATATTTAATGAATTAAATAAATAATACTTTTAATTTTACTGTAAAGCCCTGAAAATTAAAAATTTTCAGGGCTTTTTTGTTCTCAATAATAGCTGTTGTATTTAAGTATTATAGAATATTAATGGAGTTGTTTTTACAGTGAAATTCAGATTAAGCTTTGCTTCAGAAGAGATTTTTTTCAATTAATGCATCATTTGTTTTATTGCCAGGTAATTTATTTAATTTGATATCATTTTTTTCAGTGAAAGCTTATTTCTTCATTTGGTTTTAATTGTTAATTACAGTATCTGATGCGTCAATTTCACTAAGAATTTCGAATGTGAATTGATCTTTACCAAATACTTTTCAATCTTTTTGAAGTGCTTTATTCAGATGAATTCCGAAATCCGGCCTAAAAGGTGACCGTTCCAAATTCATCCGGATCCGTGCTGTTTTCATCAAAAATTATGTTATCCAATGTTCCCGATTTGAAATACCTCCATTATGAACTTCATTTATTATTCGTTTTTTATTTCTTTTTTCGCTTTTATCATCTTTTGCAAACATACATATAACCCTATTTCATATTTCTATATTATCACATAGCATTCCTCAAAAAAATGACTTCAGACCGAGTCTTACATTTTCAAATTATTTATCAATCTTTTGTATCATCAATTTTACTATGGAACCTGCTGTATGAAAAATAAATCACAAAGCCGATGGCCATCCATATAAGTAATCGGATCCAGTTGGCCCATCCCAGACCGAAAATCATAGCAGCACAAACCAAGATCCCCAGTATAGGTACCAGCGGCACCATAGGTGTTTTAAAGCCACGTTTTAGTTCAGGATTGGTAACCCTCATAATCCATACACCTGCTGAGACCAACATAAAAGCAAACAATGTACCTATACTGGTCATATCTCCTACAATATCCTGAGGAACAAAGCTGGCAAACAGCCCCACAAAAAGAAAGAATAATAAATTGGATTTATAAGGTGTTCTGAATTTTGGGTGTAATTCAGAAAAGATTCCGGGAACCAGCCCATCTTTACTCATGGAATAAAATACCCTGGACTGACCATAAAGCATCACCAGAATTACAGATGAAAAGCCGGCTAAAATTGCAACCGTAACAAGTTTTGCCAACCAACCAAAGCCGGACATATAAGTTTGTATGGCATAGGTAACGGATGCTTCTTTACCGACAGTTCTGAAATCTTCTAAAGATGCAACACCTGTTAGTACATAAGAAAATAAGATATATAAAACCGTACAAATTGCCAATGAACCAAGTATCCCAATGGGTAAAGCTTTTTTAGGGTTCCTGGTTTCCTGAGCTGCAGTGGAAACTGCATCGAATCCAATAAATGCAAAAAACACTACGCCAGCAGCACCTAAAATTCCTAAAATTCCGCCAAAATTGTGTGAAACGCCCTGGGCATCAATAAATTTTGTGGCTTCAGGTATAAATGGGGTGTGATTTGCAGGATTAATAAACGACCATCCGAAAACGATAAATAAAATTACGATGCTTACTTTTGTAATAACAATTATTGAATTTACCAATGCTGATTCCCGTGCACCCCGCATTAAAAGAATGGTGAGTAAAAATACTATGAAAAGCGCAGGGATATTCATTATACCATGTATTCCTGCTGTACTTACCTCGAAAGGAGAATGGCACCATTCATAAGGAATTTGAGTATTAAAATAACCCAATAATTTATTTAAATATTCACTCCAGGCTATACTAACAGTAGCAGCACCCAATGCGTATTCCAATACTAAATCCCATCCTATAATCCAGGCAACTAATTCTCCCATGGTTGCATAAGAATAGGTATATGCACTTCCCGAAACCGGTATCATGGATGCAAATTCTGCATAACAAAGTCCAGCAAGAGCGCAACCAATACCCGCAATAATAAATCCGATAGTTACAGAAGGCCCTGCGTTGTTGGCAGCAGCAGCAGCAGTCCTGACAAATAAACCGGCACCAATTATACCTCCGACTCCTAATGCAACCAGGCTGATCGCTGTCAAAGACCGTTTTAAGCCTTTGCCATCGTCATCAGATTCTTTCATTAGTTTTGTTATGGACTTTCTGGTAAATAAGTTATTTCCCATAAGATGATGTGTTTTTAATGTAATTTCATTAGCAAATATACAAACAATTGGATTAAAAAAATCATTCTGTAATTTTTTATACAAAAATTAATGGTTTTTATTCAAATAACTCATACATTACTTTCCCATTTCCATTTATAATATTGAAGTGAAATAGTTCTGCAATGGTAGCACTAATATCTGTTAGCTCTCTTTTGGTATTTGTTATAACGCCTTGTTTGAAATCAGGCCCGTATGCGAAAAACAGTATATGTCTGCATCCTGAACATCCATCACCATGTGATGCAAAACCATCAGCTATACTATCTAAATGTCTGCCATGATCATTTGTTACAAACAATGTTGTACTCCCTTTGTAAAATATATCACTTTGAAGGTGTTCCCATATTTTATATATGAACTCATCTGTATTTTTTATACCCTGAAGATAATTTCCCCAATTGTCTGTATGTGCTATATAATCAGGTTCTCTAAAGCTAAGTAAAACAAGTTGAGGATGCTGTTCGGAAAATATTTGAATTGTTTTCAAAAAAGTTAAACTATCTTCTCTGTATCCGCTTCCAATTCCAAAAATACCACAATTAACTGAAGGTTTGTATTTATTTTTCCATTCAGGTTGTTGACAGTTATTCAAAATTTTAATTTTATCTTTACTACTTATAATCCATGATGAATTTTGAATGGGCATAAATTTTTTATTCCAATATTGAAAAATGGAAGGATGCTGCGGAATTTCTGTGCCGGAATTATTTATCTCCTGATAACATCCTGTGTTAATAGCAGTATGGCCTGCCAGGGTGTATGTAGGACCATTGTTATAAAATGCTGTATTAATTACTCCAAATTTTGAAATTTGATTTGCTAATTTTGGAATGTACTGATGCAATGAATCGCCCCAGGTTTCTGAATACCTTGAACCATCCAGAATGATTACAATAATATTTTTAGTTTTATAATGATGAGGTAATGATTCTCTTTTACATGCAAATGAAATGAAAACACAGCATAATATAAGAAATAGTAGTTTGAATATTTTATTCATTAATTGGATTTATTTCACTCTTTTAAAAGAAAGATTGATTTTATATCTTACCCAATCGTTTTAATTCCCAGAAACATTTTGCGGTTGCCTGAATATCAGCCGCTGCATTATGAGCTTCTTCAAATCCTGTTCTGAAAAGCTTATAATGCAATTCTGAAAGTTTTGGCCATTTGTAACCATAATTACCACTTATTGCACAGAAATTTGTTGAACTTTGCATGGTACAGATTTTCTTTTTCGAAGCAATATGATCTTTCATTTTGTTTCTTAAAAATTCTGCACCAACAATTTTTTCATCAAAACTCATATTGTGAGCAACTAAAACCATGGCTTCAAATATGAATGATTCAAAATCCTGCAATACGATTTGTATGGGTTTTCCTTCCTCTATTGCTCTTTCTGTGGTAATTCCATGAATTCTGGATGCTTCTGTTGGGATTATAAAGCCATCCGGTTTTACAATGTGGTCGCCTTCAGCTATCAATTTACCGTTCATATCATAAAGAAGATAGGCAAGCTGAACCAATCGGGGCCAATTGTTTAAATCAGTTATTGGAGCTTTCCAATTTTTGGGAAGTCCGGTAGTTTCGGTGTCGAAGAATAAATACATATATTTTTTTGTTTTGTTTAAAAAAACAGATTAAAGTAAAGATTATACAAATTTCAGTATCAGATGCAGTAATAAATTTCAATTTAATTACAAACATGCAAATATTTTCAATCCAATCAATTATGAATATAAATTATTGAAAATGAGTAAAAATAATTTACAGTATGAATTATCTTTGCAATTAAGCATCCTTTTGTTGCAGGGAAATCATTTCCAAATTGCTGAATGACAAAAATACAATAAATTTGTATTGACCTTCATTTTTTTTCTTTCGATTTATGAGCAAATTACAGCTCAGTAGAATGAATTTGAAACTATTTCCTTAAACTAAAGGGAAAATATATTCTTCATGATTTGTATTTGATTTATCATTGCATTGAATTGAATTATATTCGATCATATAAAAATCTAAGCTTCATAGAAGTTTTCTTTAAATAAGCAGTTTTTAAAAATAATATTGTAAATTTGTAAAAAAATATAAATCAAACTTTATATATCCAACATGAATACAACGCTCACAGTTACAGTTGAAACCGCAAAAGAGATTGGTTTGCTTCCTGAAGAATTTGAAAAAATTAAAGAAATTCTTGGGAGAACACCTAATTACACAGAATTAAGTATTTTTTCAGTAATGTGGTCGGAACATGCATCCTATAAAAATTCAATTAAATGGCTTAAAACCCTGCCACGAACCGGAAAGCAATTAGTTGTTGAAGCAGGTCAGGAAAATGCAGGTATGGTGGATGTTGGTGATGGAATAGCTTGTGTTTTCAAAATCGAATCTCATAACCATCCTTGTGCAGTTGAGCCTTTTCAAGGTGCTGCAACGGGTGTAGGCGGAATCAACCGGGATATCTTTACCATGGGTGCCCGTCCAATTGCTCAGCTGAATTCTCTCAGATTTGGGAATATTGATAAGGACAGAACCAAATGGCTTGTAAATGGTGTGGTGAAAGGTATTGCAAGTTATGGGAATGCATTTGGAGTTCCTGTTGTAGGAGGCGAAGTCTTTTTCGATGATTGCTATTATCAAAATCCATTGGTCAATGCAATGTCAGTCGGTTTAATGAAAACAGAAAATCTGGTTTCTGCAGTTTCAAAAGGGATTGGAAACCCTGTTTATATTGTTGGCTCTGCTACAGGCAAAGACGGAATACATGGCGCTACTTTTGCTTCTGCCGATATTACTGCTGATTCTGCAGATGATATTCCTTCCATTCAGGTTGGAGATCCATTTCAGGAAAAATTATTGCTGGAAGCTACCCTGGAAGTGATAAAATCAAAAACAGTGGTTGGAATGCAGGACATGGGTGCTGCCGGAATTATTTGCTCAACTTCTGAAATGTCAGAAAAAGGAGGTTGTGGTATGAGAGTTGATCTCGACAAGGTGCCTTTACGTCAGAAAAATATGTTGCCTTTTGAAATTCTGCTTTCTGAATCTCAGGAACGCATGTTGATAGTTGTTGAAAAAGGAAAAGAAAAAATAGTTGAAGCGATATTTGAAAAATGGGATTTGAATTGTGCTATTATTGGCGAAGTTACTGAAGGTGACCGTTTGCATTTTTATATGCATGGTGAATTGGTAGCCGATGTACCTGCTCCATATTTGGTATTGGGAGGAGGAGCTCCTGTTTATGAGAGAGAATATAAAGAACCTTCTTATTATCAAAAGACAAAGGAATTCAAAATAGATAGTATTCCTGAAACACAGGATTTAAAAGCCATTGCAATACATTTAAGCGGACATCCTAATATTGCATCCAAGCGATGGGTTTACGAACAGTACGATAGCATGGTAGGTACCAAAAATATGAGTACCAATGCACCTTCAGATGCTGCAATTGTAAATATTAAAGGTAGTAGAAGAGCGTTGGCAATGACTACTGATTGCAATTCCCGTTACGTTTATGCTGACCCTGAAATTGGAACAGAAATAGCGGTAGCAGAAGCTGCAAGGAATATTAGCTGCTCAGGTGGCAAACCTCTCGCAATTACCAATTGCCTGAATTTTGGGAATCCTTACAATCCTGAAGTTTTCTGGCAATTTGTCGGAGCTATCAAAGGAATGAGCAATGCCTGTAAAAAATTTGACACACCTGTTACGGGTGGCAATGTAAGCTTTTACAATCAGGCTTCTATTGATGGTACAATTGAACCAGTACATCCGACTCCAACAATTGGGATGATTGGTTTATTGGAAAAAGAACATCAAATGACACTCGATTTTAAGAAAAAAGGAGACATCATCTATCTGATTGGCAGTTCAAAAAACGACATTAATTCATCTGAATATTTATATTCTTATCACAATGTAAAACTTTCTCCTCCACCGGTTTTCAATTTAAGTGAAGAGTATGTATTGCAGGCTATCGTGCAGAAATTAATCAAATTAAGACTATTGGAATCAGCACATGATGTTTCTGATGGTGGATTGTTTATTACAGTTTTAGAATCATCAATGCCCAATAACCTTGGATTTGATATTTTAACTGAAAGTGATATCAGGGAAGATGCCTTTTTATTTGGTGAATCTCAGAGCAGAGTAGTGGTTAGTATTGACAGGGAAAATGAAGAAAAATTTATTGATTTTATGGTAAAAATTAAATTTCCTTTTTCGGTTATCGGACATGTAACTAAAGGTAAAATTGTAGTTGATGACCAGGCTTTTGGAATGATTGAAGAATTTAAAACCATTTATGATAATGCAATTAGTAATAAGATGAAACATTAGGGTTTGAAGTGTTTTAGTTATTGGTTATTAAGTTATTAGGTCGATTTCATAATTCTTTTTCATGATTGTAATCATTGAAAATAAAAGTTTTATATTAATATTTAAAAAAGAATCTAATGAAAAAGCTTGTTTTACAGTATTGTAGAACAAGCTTTTTTTATGAG
>CAIUKU010000397.1 GCA_903899825.1 uncultured Bacteroidales bacterium
AATACGATTATTATAAAAAATTAAAACACTGCTTTTGCAATTTTTTCAACATTATCCGATTTTCCCATAGTATAAAAATGTATTACTGGCACTTCATTTATAATTAGCGATTTAGATTGTTCTATGGCCCATTCAATGCCCAGGTTCCTTACTTCCTCATTTTTTTTACACTTTGCAACTTCTCTGGCCAGGATTTCAGGAATATCTATGTGAAAGGTCTGGGGTAAAGCCGATAATTGACTGATAGTTGAAATAGGCTTTATGCCGGGGATGATAGGTACTGTAATGCCATTATCACGACAAATTTTTACAAAATTGAAATATTTATCATTGTCAAAAAACATTTGAGTAACTATATATTCAGCACCGGCTTCAATTTTTTGTTTAAGAAACATTATATCAGATTGCAGATTAGGCGATTCATTATGTTTTTCGGGGTAACCGGCAACTCCAACAGAAAATGCAGTTGCCGTTTTATTTTCGAGTTCACTGTCAATATAATTTCCTTTGTTCAGATTAATAATTTGTTTTACCAGTTCCAATGCATGCACATGCCCATCAACTTCAGGTGCAAAACGTCTGCTGGCTTTATCAGCATCACCTCTGATGGCAAGAATGTTTTCTATTCCTAAAAAATTCAGATCTATCAGTGCATTTTCTGTATCTTCTCTTGAAAACCCACCACAAATGATATGCGGGACCACATCTATTTTATACCTGTTCATAATTGCAGCCGATATGGCAACGGTTCCGGGTCTTTTGCGGACTATCTTCTTTTCTAACAATCCACTGCTGTGTTTCTTATAAACCACTTCCTCCTGATGATAAGTAACATTGATATAAGGTGGTTTAAATTCCATCAATGGATTTATTATCTGATATATTGATGCAATGTTATCTCCTTTTAATGGAGGTAATAATTCGAATGAGAAAAGTGTTTGATTTGCATTTTTTAAATGATCGACTACTTTCATATATTTAATATTTTATTTGATATTGATTGATAAAGATTTTTTGAGTAAATCAACGGGTACAGACTTGCGTTTTGCATAATCACTTAATTGATCTTCGCCTATACTGCCCACTCCAAAATAAGTTGATTCTGGATGTGCAAAATAAAGTCCGCATACAGAAGCACCCGGATGCATCATATAAGATTCAGTGAGCGAAATCCCTGTATGTATCTCAGCATTAAGCAATTTAAACAGTTTTTCCTTTTCTGAATGATCTGGACAGGCCGGATATCCATAGGCTGGTCTTATTCCCTGGTATTTAAGCTGTAAGAGTTGTTCAGCAGTAAAGTTTTCATCAGGTGCATAGCCCCAGATTTCTTTCCGGACTTTTTCATGTAAAAACTCTGTAAATGCCTCAGCCAAACGATCAGCCAGTGCTTTTAAAAGGATTTTACTGTAATCATCATTCTCTTCATCAAAATGTGCTATCCATTTCTCTATTCCTATACCTGCAGTAACAGCAAATCCACCAATATAATCATGAATATTAATTGATTTAGGTGCAATATAATCTGAAAGACAAATTTTTACATTTTCTTTCATGTCCAGTTGTTGCCGCAAATTGTTTAAAATTAATACTATCTCCTTTCTTTCTTCATCTTTATAAATTTCAATATCATCCATATTTGAATTGGCAGGAAAAAGACCAACAACTCCGTTCATTGTAAGCATTTTATTGTCAATTATATTTTGCAGAAATAACATGGCATCCTCCATGAGTTTCACTACAGTTTCAGCTTTCTCGGTATCCTGTAATACCTGAGGATACTTACCTTTTATGCCCCATACATGCAGGAAGAAAGTCCAGTCTATAAAGGGAATTACTTCTGCAATTGAAAAGTCTTTAAATATTGTAATCCCCATTTTTACAGGTTTACATATTTTCTGATTTTGCCAATCTGTATGGAAAACCTGGTTTCTGGCCTCTCTTAAAGTTAATAATTTTTTTTGAGATTGACGGTGCATCTCTTTTAGATGATCATATTCTTTATAAAGTTTCTCAACAAATAATGCCTTTTGTTCATTAGAAAAGAGTGCACGAACGACAGCAACACTTTTGGATGCATCTTTTACATGAACAACAGGGAAATTATATTCAGGTGCTATTTTTACTGCTGTATGTAATATAGAAGTAGTAGCGCCTCCGATTAGTAAAGGGATAGAAAATGACTGTCTTTTCATTTCTTTGGCTACATGTATCATTTCTTCCAGCGAAGGAGTGATTAAACCACTAAGGCCAATTGCATCGACATTATGTGCAATAGCCGTTTCCAATATTTTTTCACAAGCTACCATTACACCAAGATCGATTACTTCAAAATTGTTACATTGTAATACAATGGAAACTATGTTTTTTCCAATGTCGTGCACATCTCCCTTAACGGTTGCCAATAAAATTTTTCTGGGTTTTTCTTTTTTCTCTTCTGTCAACAGATTGTTTTGTTCTTCAATGAGAGGCAATAAAACCGCAACAGATTTTTTCATAACCCTTGCACTTTTGACTACCTGAGGTAAAAACATTTTCCCATCTCCAAACAAATTTCCAACCACATTCATGCCATCCATTAATGGCCCTTCAATTATATCCAATGCCCTGGGATATTTTTCACAAGCTTCTTTGATATCCTGATCGATATACTCAGTAAAACCATTGATAAGAGCGTATTCCAATCGCTTTTCTATTGAGTAACTCCGCCATTCTTTGATTAATATTTCTTTTGCATCGCTTTTAGTTAATGTGTTGGAAAAAGAAATAAGTTTTTCTGTTGCATTCGGATCTCTATTAAGAATTAAATCTTCGGTTAATGTTCTGATATCCAAAGGTATTTCGTCATAGATAGGAAGATTTCCTGCATTTACGATACCCATATCCAGGCCGGCTTTAATGGCGTGATAAAGAAAAACAGCATGTATTACTTCACGTATGGTATCATTTCCTCTGAAAGAAAAAGATAAATTACTAATACCTCCACTTGTTTTGGCATTCGGGAGATTTTCTTTTATCCAATGAACGGCTTTGATAAAGTTTACGGCATAATTATTGTGTTCTTCTATACCGGTGGCAATAGCAAGTACGTTTACATCAAAAATAATATCCTGTGTAGGAAAATCTAACTTATCATGCAGCAAATCATAGGCTCTTTTACAAATTTCTGTTTTTCTTTCAAAACTAACTGCCTGGCCTTCTTCATCAAATGCCATCACAATAATGGCTGCACCCATTTGTTTTATGAAAGCAGCATGTTCAATAAATACTTCTTCACCTTCTTTTAAGCTGATTGAATTCACAATAGATTTCCCTTGTATACATTTTAAAGCAGATTCGATTACTAACCATTTTGAAGAATCTATCATCACTGGAACACGCGAAATATCCGGTTCAGAAGCTATATAATTAAGAAAAGTTTTCATTTCCATTTCAGCATCCAGCATTGCATCATCCATATTTATATCAATAATCTGAGCACCTGATTCAACCTGCTGGCGGGCAACCGATAATGCTTCTTCATATTTTTTATCCCGGATTAAGCGGGCAAATTTCATTGAGCCGGCAACATTCGTACGTTCACCGATATTGATAAAATTTGATGCTTTTGAAATGATTAAAGGCTCCAAACCACTGAGTGCTGTTTTTTTGTTCTTTGTTTTTAATGAATGAGGGATTGCATTTTTACATGCTTCTGCAAACAAACGGATATGTTCAGGTGTGGTACCACAACAACCACCTACAATATTTACAAAGCCATTTTGAATATAATCCTTCATATAAGTACTCATTTGTTCCGGAGTTTCATCATATCCGCCTAATTGATTAGGCAATCCGGCATTTGGATATGCATGCACATGGAAATGAGTTTTTTCTGCAATTTCTTCAATATAAGGTCTCATTTCTTTTGCACCCAGAGCACAATTTAAACCAATACTGAGCAATTCCACATGAGATAAAGAATTTAAAAATGCCTCTATCGTCTGACCTGAAAGTGTCCTGCCACTTTTGTCGGTAATGGTTCCGGAGACAATAACAGGTATTTTCTGACCGCACGCTTTGTAAACTTGTTCACATGCAAACAAGGCTGCTTTGGCATTCAAGGTGTCAAAAATAGTTTCAATCAATAATATATCTACACCCCCATCTTTTAATCCTTTAATTTGTTCTGTATATGCTATTACCAATTCATCAAATGAAACAGCTCTGTATGCAGGATTATTTACATCCGGTGACATGGAAGCGGTTTTTCCGGTAGGACCGATTGCTCCTGCAACAAACCTGGGTTTTTCAGGGGTTTTTAGATTGTATTCATCTGCTGCTGAACGGGCTAATTTGGCAGCTTCAACATTGATTTCATAAATATATGCTGTTAAGCCATAATCGGCCAATGATATCTGTTGTGCATTAAATGTATTGGTTTCTATTATATCAGCACCCGCTTCAAGATATTTTGAATGTATTTCATGTATAATATCGGGTCTGGTAATTGTTAACAAATCATTGCATCCTTTCAGCAATATTGAATGATTGGCAAAGCGATGCCCCCTGTAATCGTTTTCTGATAAATGATATTGCTGTATCATGGTTCCCATGGCTCCATCAATTACCAGTATTCTCTTTTTGAGCACTTCTTCTATTTGTGATTTTTTCATAATACTATTTCTTTGGATGATAATTTGCTGTTGCTTGCTCTATACTTATTGATTTTTATACTATTTTCATGATATAAACATATAATATCAAGACGTATATATTCTGAATCAATTGGTATTCAGTTTTGTTATTTTTTTTATTATCTTCAAAAAACTAAACAAACTAAAACCAATAGGGTTGCCGTATCATATATAAATTTCTCGGATAAACTCAATTTTACAATCCTGATATTTGAAATATATATTCTCTATTA
>CAIUKU010000398.1 GCA_903899825.1 uncultured Bacteroidales bacterium
ATGTAGAATAGGAAGTATTTTATTTATAGGTTTTTTTTATAAATTAATAAAGATAATTAAGCATTCCAGCCACCTGCATAGGTATCATCCACTGCATAACTACTATTCATATCAGCATAGCAGGTATCGTACTGGCTATTGGTGTTGGATGTTGATTTGTTGTTTACTAAACCATTGCACATATAAAAACCAGTAGTATTTGTATCAGCAAAACACAAAGTAATTTTATCTGAATAAGAAAATCCATAAACGCAGCCATTAACATAAACATTGTTAATAAACTTGCTGTTTGAAAACCCATATTTTAATGCATATATTCTTCCAGTAGAAATGTTTTCACAACTGTCAAAAGCGATGGTTTTATTAAAAATACCGGAAAAAACTTTAAAATTAGTAACCTCTGAACATTTATAAAAAACCTTTCCCATAGCTATAAACAAAACATCAATATTGCTAATCCGTTTGCATTCTCTAATAAGATAACCTGATAAATTTTCATCAATAGAAGTAAGATCAATATTTACATTAGAAAAATTAGAGCAATAAGCTAAAGCTTGGTTAAAACCAGAAATGGCAATATTGTTTCCACTTTTAAAATATCTGATACCTTCTGCAAGATTCAGGTTATCAGTAAAATCATTTAGAATGGACACATTGTTTATATAAGAATAAATATTCCTATCAATGGCAGAAATAAGTGTGCCGGAATTAGTATCTGAATATTCACCTTTTATTTTAAATTTCAAATTTTCTAAAAACACACATTCTGAAAAAATTGAATGGTAATTACTTTGAATCAAGGTATCTTCTCTGGAACAACCGATGATACCTAACACGAATTTAGCAGCTAAATTAATACAAGTATCAACTGCATAGGCACCAGGCTGTAAGATTATTATTTTGGGATTAGCATCGTGGTTATATAAGTTGTTAATAGCTGTATTAAGGTTTTGATGACCTTCAGCATTAAAAACATAAATTTTAATATTTGAATAATTATTACCAAGGTTTTCACTCGAAGTAAAAGCTGTATCATTTTTTGCAAATTGAGAAGCATGAAGACCATCCACAGTATCAGCATTGCTCACACTATCCCCATCTGTCAGAATTTTCAGCGTAACACCAGCATTGTTCTTAGTGTAAAACCCATCGGATTTTGCAAACAAGGCTCTGAAACCTGATGGAATATTCTCAGACAAAGAGGCTAATTCCTTAAATACTTTTGTGACGAGGGTCTTCATAAAAATTATTTACCAATGAAAACAATATAGCCTGTGATTGCAGAACTGGCAGACCAAGTGGTGTCGCCGGTGGCAGTGGCAACGACAATATCTACCTCAACAAGGCTGGCATTACCGGCAGTTATTTCAAATACCTGAACATGTGGGGCTGTGCCGCATAAATGTGTAGCTGCAGTTATTGTACCAGTAGTTGTAGCAGTGATAGTGCCTTTATAATAATTGGTTTTTAGGGCTTGTTTAGCATCAACGTAAGTTCTGACAGCTTTTTGGGTTGCTATTTTAGTATCTAAACTTGCATTAAGGGTTCCATCTGTATCAATAACACCTGTTTTAAAATTATCCGTTTCAAGATTTGATACAGTATTATTGTCAGCATCTATTGTTTTGTTGGTTAAGGTTTGTGTAGCTGTAAGCCTTGCCACACTTGAATTAACAGCAAAGGAATTGCCACTTAATGACATACCATCACCAGCAGCATAGGTTCCGGCACCTGACATCTGAACAAATGAAATTGCTGTTGTACCAATGGTAATAGGAAGATTTGTGTTGCAAGTCCATTGTGTATCAGCCTGGGAAGTACCATCCTGCACCATTACAGTTGCATTGACTATTTTTGCTGCGGTGTCATTATCTGTTGCCCTTGACCATGCACCGGAAGCAACTAAATATATCCCATTAGCTGAAGAAGTGGTCTGGTTTTTAACCAATACCCTGTCGCCTACTGCTACCGTAACACCATCTATTGATTGTGTTGCAGAAAGTGTAATGTTGGCTGTAGTTGCTACTCTTACGCTCTCTTTCCATGTAACACCCGAAACTTTATTATCTACATAGGCTTTAGTTGCTTTCTGTGATGCAATCTTAGTATCGCTGTTGGCATTTAAAGTAACATCCGTATCTAAATCAGCAGCTTTTAATTGTGCATCATTGGTGACATTACCCAAACCAACCTGAGCTTTTGTAACTGAATGTGGATTGGAAGTACTGTCGATATGAGCATCAATAGCCATGTGACCATGCGTAAATGCATAACCACCCAAATCATCATGCTGAATATTCATAGGATCAACACTAATGACAATGGTATTGGTATCTGCTTTTAATACACAATCAATTGAGCCATCAGCACCAGCCTCAATTGACCTGAATTGCAATATCCCTGCATTTACGCCTTTGTAAACTTCCAAGCCGGTGCCAACACTGCTGACATCTGGGGTTGCTTTACAGCTAATCCATGCTGTTCCATTATAGTAACGGAAGCAATTTAAGGCTGTATCGTAGTAAATTAAACCACTTACTGGTGAAGCGGGTGCGGCAGCCAGTTTCTGAACTACTACATTTTGTATCTCATTTTTATTGAAATCGAGAGAGGTTTTTACTTGTTTTGACATGGGAGTTAGTTTGTAAAGTTTATAAAGTTCTTAAAGTTTGTAAAGTATTTTGAAAATTAATTGCAGACTATTTTGCCGGAGGTTTCGCCGGTCCAGCTGACAACTGCTGTGTTTCTGTCTGTATATGTTACCTGTGTTATTATTTGTCTGTTGGTGCTATCCAATACCAATACACTTGGATAGCGGTTTAAATTGTGTCTTACTGTTACTGATTCTGTGACGTTAAAATCTATTTCGTATTCATCCGTTACACTGGATGTTTCATAACTTTCAAGCGTACGGATAATAAATTTCTTTTGTGTATAACTATATATACAATCACCATCTTTGGTTGAGGTGAAAATCCATGATGTACCATTCCATTCTGCTATAGAAAGAATAGAATTGCCCGCTATCATAAAGTATCTATCCCCTATTGACAAATTTTCAACAGGAAGATCATTTGCTATGGAAATGACAGGCTTTTTGATATAATTAGGATTCAGGTTATTCTTCAGATTGGTGAAATTTATCTTTTGCAGGTGTTCAGTTTCTGCATCCAAAATTGAAAAAACATCGTTTTCGAGTAGCACTGATTTTTCTGTAGCATTCTTTATCTGATCTTCTAAAGATGTTGGATCAGCATAATGCTGAAGGGATGTTTGGAGGAGATTGTATGATTTTGTAGAGCCCACTGTTTTTTGAATTAGGAATTAAAAATTAGGAATTAGGAATGAAAAAAAAGAACAATTAGTTGGTTATGTAGGTGTAGTATGTGAAACTGCCGGATGTAAGGTTGTTTAATATTAATGTAAAGCGTATATAAACTGTGCTGATGTTGTAGAGGTTGATGGTTACCGAATTATGGTACATGTTTAAATCAAATTGTATTGCATATCCGGAGGTATCTACTATGTCATCAAAATTGATATTGTCGAGGGATTGCTCAAACTTGAGTATTGCATTGTTGGTATTCAAGTCCTGGTAAATCAATTGTAAAGTGAGGTTTTGCTTATCGAATACAGAAATAGAAGGAAAAGAATAAACTAATCCAGTAGTATTTGGTGGGTAATGGGATAAATAACCATTTACCGAAAATGAAAGCGGTACAAGTTTTTTTGTAGTGTTCATATTAAAAATCCAGATATTAGTTTGTTGTTGGATGTTGGTATTGGTATATAATTGGCTTTGACATATACGGATAATTCAGCTTTTTTCAGTTCTGCAATTGAAAGTATTTCTGTGGCTACTTCTTTTAGATTTGCTTTTGAATCCTGATATTCTAAAGGAATGTAAGATGTGCTTTCGAGCACTAATTGATTCAGATGTAGATATTTTACATAAAATGCTAAACATGGTTTGATGTAGGTTTCGATTAATTCATGATAGGTTTCTGGATTCTCAATCAGAAGATTATAAACAACTGGTGTTACAGCCGGAATAATATATTTGGTAATGGCTGTGGAGATTATTTCATCTTTTAATTCAGTTTCTTCAAAAGAACTGATGAAGGCGAGCTGTTTTATTTCTGATTTAGTGATTGGGATCATAGGTGTTTAGGTATTTAGGCTGTTAGGCTTTTAGGAAGAACTTGGGCAGTGGGTATTTGATTATTGAGGGATTGAATTGTCTTTGTTGGCATTGAATGTGTTTTTGAGTTCGACATAGAATTGCTGTTGGCGGGGATCTGATTTGTCAAATTCGAGGCCTTGGTCTCTTCTTATTTCCCAGATGTATTTTACAGGGTTAATTCTAGAAATAGGTGATTCGTTTAGAAATTGCAGGGAATCGGGATTGAAGTTAAATTCCTTAAAAATCCTTGATAGAAGTCTTATGTATTTGGATTGATAGAATGAAATAGTTGTGTTTAATGCAATTTCATATTCATTGATTATTCTATCTGTATCAAAGCCGGTCTTTTCAACATAGAAGCTGCATAAGGTTTTAAACCAATTGTGTATTGAGAGTAAGTGCGTATGTGATAGGTTGTATAATTCCATCCAAGAGCCATCCTGATTTTGGGCGAACTGTAAGTATTGAGCTGATTGTGTGGATTGGCCGGGGGATAAATCTTTCAGGTATTGGATAATGAGTCTAGAACTTTTACGGGAATTAGCACCTTTGAAATTTTCAAATTCTGTATGTAATACTTCTGCATCTGCAACATCGTTTACACCGGGAATTACCAATAATCCGGAAGCATTGAACTGATTTTCCAATCTGCTTTTGTTCCATTCGTCTGTTAAGCCTGATATAATTACAGATTTTAGTCCTGCATACCATGTTGGCAAACCATAATAAAAGAACTCCGGTTCATATTGTTTGATGTGAACTATACTTCTGTACAAATTACCCTCTCTTTTGTATTTGGGATATACAGGTAAAACAATTTTGTTCTTATCCTTTTTGCCTTTGTAATTTTCCCAATCAGGATGAATGATTACCTGTAAACCATCGTCTGATAATCTACACTTTGAAGCGTCCTGATGGTAAAACTGTAGAAATGATTTGTATTTATTGGTAACGACTTCAAAGAAGGCATTGCCAATATTTAGTTCATCGAAAATAACCTTGTACATTACATCCCGCAAATCTTCAAAATTGTTGTTTACAGCTATGATGAAATCAGATAGCTTTTTATCGGTTGAGGCAAAGCCTTTGCCTGCAATATAAAATGCCTTGGAATTTAATATAGAGCGGTGTACAGCTACTTCTCTTGAAAGTTGAACAATCTGCCTTGGCAAGAGATTATCTTCTCCGAAAGGGATAAAATCCTGGGCGTTGTTCAAATCGATGAAATCGGATTTGAAGAGGTTGAGGAGAGGATTGTAGTTGTATTCGAAGAGATGCATAGAGAATTACGAATTAGGAATTAGGAATTAGGAAATGACCTCATCCCCAACCCTTCTCCTAAAATGAGAAGGGAGGAAAATAGGTATGAATATCAATATTAATCTTCAAAGCCGGCTAAAACGATTAGTTCTTTGTGAAAGTAAGCGGTTTGAGCTTTGTATTGGACACGGTAACGGCGTTGCTGGATGTCGGGATTGTACCAGGTTTCGATCATTTCTGAATCTGAAGTTCCATCGGTACCGAACAAAAGGTTTTTTTGAGTGGTTAAGATAGCTCTGTGTGGGAGTAATCCATTGAAAGAACTTGAAATCCATATATCCCAATCAGGACGGACCAAAATAGGTATGCCTTCATAAGATGGGACTTTGAAGCCGTTTAACATCACTGAATCAGCTAAGTCAGTTCCACGTTTTTTGAAAGTATGTACCAGATTTCTGTACATTGAACGTGTTAACATGAATACTGGGTTAAACTCTGTGAGTTCAGGAAGCATGTTGTCAATCATGGCTTCGAGGGTTGCGTCTGTTTCATCCACTGCCAATGAGCCGGGTTTTACCGCTGTGATTAAGCCGGATGAAGCAAAAGTACCAGTACCTGTTACTGAATTGGTTAATGCAAAGTCCTGACCTGCATACTTTGAAACTACTTTGATTTGAGCACCTGTTGGATTGGTAACTATGACACCGTTGATACCTGCTCTTGCTTCAATGGTAGTTTTGTGGGTAGCCAACCAATTGGCAATGGTTGTATTGGCGTTAGTAGCATAAGCCTGCTCGTACAATACCCCATTGACAGTTACACCAATTTTAGTATCGGTACCAGCAGTGTAAGTAATAATCTGTTCTTTCTTTACTGCAGATGTTGCAGTTTGAATCTTTACATGCTGTGAAGCAGGTATCGTACCATTGGCAATGTCTTTGAGGAAATGGGTCATAAATCCGGTGTAACCTGAATAGTTGTCGTCGATAGCACCATTTGGCTTGGATGTTACCAATACTTCATGGTCAGGATCGGCAAAGAACATCTGACGGACTAAGTCGTTTTGTCCTGCCTGTGCGATAATCGGCAGCATGATCTTGTTCCAGATGTCAGGATTTTTCATCTGTTCAACATCATCTTCCTTATAGCCTGTGGCTAATAGCTGCTGAACAATGGCTCCCCAGAAATCACGACCGTTTTGCTGAAATTCGATGGCCATTGGTTTAACGGTGATGTCCTGATAGGTTAATGTAAAAGTGCCTGTTGGATTGAAGCCAGCGGCAACTTTGGGTTTGGTGATCATTGAAGGGCGGGAAATCTTATTTAGCTTCTCGGTACCTTTGATGTCAGTACGAACAGTTACGGCTCCACGTATGTCTTCTGACATAAACATGGGATCAACAAAATATTCTGAAATAGATTGTTTGAAAAATTCTGGGTTGGTGGTTTGGGTGAAAATACTCATATTAATTAGGAATTAGGAAATTAGGAATTAGGAATTGAAAAATTGGTTATTTAGTTAAATGACGGAAGTCGGAAGACCGAAGTCCGAAGAAAAATTAGGAATTGGCTTTTAGTTTCATACGGTCGTGGTAGGGTAATTCTTTTAGGAGTAGTTTGCCGGCGGTTTCTTCATCGGATAAGTTCTTGTTGATGTTGAGTTTTGGGTCGGCTAGATTAGGTGGAACAGATTGGCCAGCACTGAGTTCATCAATCTTAGATTGAAGGGCTTCGGCCAATGTGATGGATTCAGTTAAGTTGGATTGCAATTCTTCAATCAACTTATCTTTGTTGAGTAGGTCTGACTGCAAGGTTTTAAACTCTTCTTCCCTGTCAGCTGCGTAGTTTGGTGGAATAATGTTGTTCTGTTGAAAAAAGTCGTAGATCTTATCTTTGAACTTTTTAAATTCTTCCGGTATTGGCATATTGTTGTTGTTTAGGTATTTGGTTAAAAATTCGGTGAATAAAAATGGATTGTTTGATAGTGCATTTAATAATGAAGGATTCTCATTTAAAAATGATGTGGCCGTAAATGCCCAGTCATTTTGATGGAACTGGGCAAACAGGCCATTAGTTGCTGCCGGTTCATCAACCAAGTCGACAGCATGGAGTTGTTCAATAGTAGCGTAGTTTTTTGTTAGTTCTTTGTCAGTAGCAGCGTCTTTTTCGGAAAGGGTGTTTACCTTACCACATTTGAATGCAATGGATGATCCAAACATGTCGGGATTAGTAGCTGCGAGTTCAAGTATGTAATCGTAGAGATTACCGTTTGGTGAGATTTTGGCGGACTTGTCTAAGTAGAGGTCTGCCAATACGTTGGTTTCTTCTTTGTGAAAATTCTTATATCTTCCAATATAGGTGCCTAAAGCTGTGGAACACATATTTGGATGCCCGAATCTTGCTTTGATACCTTTGGCGTTTTCGTTACCTAACTTAGCTGTATTCTCTAAAAATTCCTGATTTAAGAATAGATTGTGTCCTTTGGCTTCTCCTTCCTGGACTACGAGGACGTTGTGAATAATGCCGTTTTCGAGGTCAATAGATGGCGGAGAGGGTTGGAAGAGGGTGTCGGTGCTGAGGAACATATTTAGTGATTTAGTGATTTAGTGATGGAGCGAATGGGCGATGGAGCGATGGAGCGATGGAGCGAATGGAGCAAAAGGGGTTTTGGTTTCGAATTTGGATTATTCATGGTAAAAAAATTAGAATTTTTAAAACTACAAATATAAACATAATGTTAAAGTAAAACATCATATAATTTGGCTATAAATAATGATTATTAATACACTATGATAAAATATTTTGTAATTTTGTATAAACCAAAAACAAAATAAAAAAATGAGCGGATACAGAGAGAAAGTTGTAAAAGAAGCTGAAAGAATCAGTAAAAAAGAAGGATTGAATGAGTTGCTGGACTTGGGCATTACAAACTTAACAGATTTGCAAAAATGGGTTGTCAGGGAATTGTATTATGAAGCAAAAGATAAAGGTGGGAAAAGCTGTGTTGCAATTAAGAATGAGTTATGTAGTGAATACGCTGTAAGTGTGAGTATGATTGAAAAGTTGATTTACAGGGGGGTAGAAGTGTCTTGAATACTTAAAGTACTTGGAGTACTTAAAGTTAAAAAATGACAGGGATGAAAAAATATTTTGTAAGTTTGTATGGTATTAATAGAAGTAGTTATGAAAAAAAGAACATTCATAAAACCTAAGTTTGATTTAAAGGTTTTTACTTTATGTATAATTTTATATTTAACTACATTTTTAATTGTTGGATGTAAAAAGCACGATAACGAAAACCATGACCCTTTTACAAGCGATCAATTAAGTTGGGTTAAAAATAATGAAAAACCAAAGTATCGATGTATTAAAAAGATTAAAGATTCACAAGGAAATATAAACTTAAAAATCGATACAGTTGAATCACAAACAAAAATTTATAATTATCGTACATCTGAGGTTATTGCTGATGAATATGTAATAAATTATTATTATGGAGCATATTATTTTTGGCTAGGGAATGTAAATGAGCCAAGCGGATTAGATACCAATTCATATTCTCTAGATCTTGAAATTAACAATAAAAATGATTTTATTGTTATTTTAACTGAAATTAAAACATATTATAATATAAACAAAATAATACCAAAAACAGTTACAATTAATGGTGTTAGTTATAACGAAATATATGTAATTGAAGGTTTACCTGCATTTTTCCAAAATTCAATTGTAAAAATATATTTTAAAAAAGGGATAGGCTATTTATATCTTGAACAAGCAAATGGAAATAATGCAACTATGATACAATAAATTAATTATTAGCAACTTCCAATAAAAAAAGAATAAGATTATCCTAAAAGAAAGGACTTTTAAATAAAAAAACTTAACCATAAATTATGGTGAATTATGGTTTTTCGACTTCGCTCAACAAACAATTACAGCTTTACTAACTAAACTAATATTACTATTATGGAAACTACTGAAAATGAAAAAAGAAATAACAACGGTCAATTTGTAAAAGGACACAAAGGACTAAAGCCCAAGGGTGCGGTTAATAAAAGCACTTCTGAGATGAAAGAACGGTTGCAGCAATTGATGGAAAGCTATGATGAAGAACAGATGATAGCTGACCTGAAAAGTTTGAAGGCTCCGGATCGTTTAAAGATTATGACCGGACTTTTGGAATATGTTCTACCGAAACTGAATAAGACGGACTATTCACTTAACAAAGAAAGTGACGAAATTAAGGTTGAACTCCCTGAATAATGAAAATCAACCTCAGCGATAGCAGATTATTTAATAAAGTCTACCTACCCCTACTTAATGATACTAACAGGTATCTGCTCTTGTACGGTAGCAGGGATTCCGCTAAATCTTACTTTGCAGCACAAAAAGTATTGATAGATACCATGCGGAAACCTTACAGCCGGTATATATTGTTGCGTAAAATATACGCTGACATCAAGGATTCGCAGTTTCAGACGATAAAAGATATTATTCACAGTTATGGGCTGATGGATTTATTTACCATTATTGAGAATCCTTTAAAGATTACTTTTAAGCCGAATGGGAATTATATTTTGGCCAGGGGTTTGGATAAGGATTATAAAATGAAATCCATTAAAGATCCAACAGGCATCTGGTATGAAGAAATGAATGAAATAGCTTTTAATGATTTTCTGAAAAGTACATCTTCCTTGCGTGGTGGAGTGATACAGGAAATAGGAACCTTTAATCCGGAAATGGAAGATAGCTGGATAACCAAGTATTTCTTTCCACCAAAGGAGAGTTATGAGGTTGAAAGCGGAGATTTCCGGGATGTGAAAAGCATACGAAATGATACTACTATTTTACATACTACCTATAAGGACAATGATTTTGTAACTGAACAAAGTATTGAGCTGTTGGAGAGCTTTAAAGATATTGATTACTATTATTACCGGATTTATACAAGAGGTCTTTGGGGTGGTACTCTTGAGGGCTTGGTGTATCATAACTGGGATGTGGTGGATTGCTTTCCTAATGAAGAGGTAATTTATTACGGATTGGACTTTGGGTATAGCAATGACGAGTCCGGATTGGTGAAGGTGTGTTTTCAAGGGGATGATTTGTTTGTGGAAGAGGTTTTGTATCAAAAAGGCTTGACTAATCAGGATATTGCGGATAAGTTGAGGGAAAAGGGTATTAATGAAAACCAATTGATTATTGCGGATAGTGCTGAACCCAAAAGCATACAGGAATTGTATCGTGAGGGTTTTGCTATACGTGGGGCAATGAAAGGGCCTGATAGCATACGTAATGGAATAGATATTCTGAAAAGGTACAAAATACATGTTGTAAGGGGTAGCAGTAATTTGATACGAGAATTAAAAAGTTATTGCTGGGCAATGGACAGGGATGGGAAAAGCCTGAATGTGCCTATTGACAAACTCAACCACTTATTAGACCCGTTGAGGTATGTGGCGTTGTTTAAGAATTATGTTCCTGGGAAAAGGATGGTGAAGGTAGGGAGTGTATAAGAGTGCCTAAAATACTTGGAGTACTTAGAGTACTTATAGTTGAAGGCATTAAGTCTGTAATTTTTTGACTAATTGGAAGTAAGAAAATAATTTAATCCTTGACACAGCGTACAGAAAAGCCAGTAGTGTTGTAATAGAAGTTTCGCATTACTGAACTGTTAATGTTTTCAATGCCTCTATACCAAGCTGTAGTTGTATTATTTTGTGTTGCACTCCACCAATTACCTCTATAACCTATGTCGTTTGATGGAAAAGTGCCATCATTGTTTCTACCTCCTGCTGGTAGAGCAGTAAGACCACTTTCATTAGTTGCTCCTGAATTAGGGCTTTGCCAGTGTAAGGTTGTTGTTTCTTTTAATTTTCCACCAGCAATAAATTCACCACCTAAATAGCTTGTTAACATTGTAAATTCGGCATCACTTGGTGAGTGCCAGCCAGTAGGACACAAATTACGAGAGTCGGTTACCGCATACCAATTGTATAATCTACCATAAGTTGCAGCATTGTTTGTATCATTATTATAATTGCAATATGCGCCAGTGGTAAGTGCAGACCAAGCTGCGTTATCAGTAATATTCGGAATACTTATACCATTAGTGTATTTTGTTGTTTTCAGGTTTTCAGCCATCCAGATTTGTGTGCCTATATTGACTGTAGAATAGTAGTTGTTATCCAAATCGGAGCATGCTGTAAAAATAAAGGTAATTGTTTTGCTGGCTGTTGGAATATCGGTTATTATGTTACTGTAATTGCCCGAAATTCCTTTAAAAAGCAAACGATCGCCAGTCGTATATGCCATATTTACGGTAGCTTTTGTACTTTTAAAGTTGTTTGGAGTAGTTGTTGAATTTTCACTTCCTGTAAATTCTATTTTCTCTACTGTTTGAAAAGTATTTTGGCTTATTAGTTTTGAAGTATAAAAATACGTTTCGCTACTGATATTAATAAAATACAAACCTTGCTTTAAACCCGTTATCTGGAATTTTTGAATACCTTTTGTAAGCTTTTTACCAGTATGCAATACTTCTTTGCCTGCAATATCAAATATGCTAATTTGAGCATCACCGTCTTTATCGGTATTAAAAGATAGTTCTGCTTTCCCCTGCATAGGATTTGGATAAATGTGCAGGTTTTCATTGCTTATACCAATTCCATTTATTCCAACAGAACCCAAATGCAAAATATCACCGGTGTTAAGGGTTACTGTTGTGTTTTGTGTAAGATTATCAACTTTCACACTGTTAATAGTAGCAGTTGCTCCTGTAGCAACAAAACTAATATCGTAGTTTTGAGCATTTGCAATATTCAACGTGCAAATTGCAATCATTAAAATATAAAACTTTTTCATTTTTTGTCGATTTATGTAATGAGAAAAATATAAAATAATATTCAAATTAAATCCTCAATAATTAATAAAAGGTTTAAGTTTAATTTGTTCACAAATATAGGGATTTAATATA
>CAIUKU010000399.1 GCA_903899825.1 uncultured Bacteroidales bacterium
AAATCTCAAAATATACGGTATCAGATTTTTAATCTGGCCGGAAAAATGATTCAAACTGTAAATCTGGGTTTGCAACAACAAGGTGAACTGAAAATGCCTATAAATAAGCTTGTTAATGGAACTTATCTCATCAAACTTTATCAGGGAGAAAAAATTGATACCATCAGGGTTATTAAAAGATAAATTGCTTGTATGGTAAAATCCCAAACGCAACTGTAAAATAAGGGTTGGTATTTGTAAATGATATATCTATTCTACTAAGGGGCTTCGCATATTGTAAATGATATTTTATTCTATTAAGGGGCTTAGCATATATGAATAGCAATTTGGTTTCATATTTGTGCTTTAAATAATACTAAAAGTCGAGAGTTGGTTGTGTCTTTAAATTCAGGGCTTTGAAAAATAAACCTAATCAAGTAACCCCTTATTTTATTTTAGTCAAATAATAATTGATTATATAATATGCAAAGCCCCTTAGTAGAAAAAAAATGTTATCACGATATTAACCCTTATTTCTTAATATTTAAATAATTACATATTAAATCGAATCGTTTGTTAACAATATAATTAAAATAATAATATCAATGAAAGTTGAATACAATAACCTATATACTCATTTCGTTCTCACCACTATTCACCGTATGCCATTAATACCAGAAGAACACCGTATCAGAATTGAGAAATACATTACAGGCATAATAAATCATAGAAACTGCAAGTTATATGCAATTTTTGCTAATCCGGAACATGCTCACATTCTAATATCTAGAGCTCCAACAGTAAGCGAAGAGTGGATTGCAACTCAAATAGAAGAATTATCGACGAAATTTATCAATGAAAATAAACTCTCTGTTGGGAATTTTATCTGGCAGGATTCATGTGCAGCATTTTCAGTATCAAAAGGCGATATTGAAAAAACATGTAAATACATTTTAAATCAAAAAGAAAAACATAAAAAGAAATCATTCGCAGATGAGTATTCTGAATTTATAGAATATTACGAACAAACGATTCAACCCAAAATCATTTTAACCCCAAATACAACTGTAAAATAAAGGAATAAGGGTTGGTATTTGTGAATAATTTTTCTGTTCTACTAAGGGGCTACGCATATATGAATAGTTGTTTAGTTTCTGATTTCTGTTTTTAATTATGATTAATGTGAATAGTCACCCATTGTTATAAAAAACCAATTGGTATTTAGTACTCCTAGTAACTAGGTGTTAGCAAAACTAAATAGAACATATTAAGATAAGTGTCATATATGCAGCGAATTATATGATAATCATTAGTTGTTCGTCAAAATATAAAAAAGCTTCAATGATATAATAGGAGAAAATGGTTACATTTAATTTCGATACTGCCTCAATTCGTCCAGCTGGAAAGATGTTACGATGCAGTTTGATATAAAAGAAGAAGAAAAGAATCAGGACAATTAAAGTGAAATGCAGCAAACCAATACTAGCTTCAAGTCCCCTTAAGGGGATTTAAGGACAGTTTAAAATTTAATAATATTATGAAAACCAAAATCAAATTTCTTTTTATAAGCATGTTTTTGCTACTGATGCAAACAAATGCTCAAAACCTTTCGGGGGTAAAAATATGTGTCAATCCGGGACATGGCGGGTATGATAGCGACGACAGAAATATGATTATCGCACCTTATGCTCAAGGCGATCCGAATGGATTTTGGGAATCGCAAAGTAATCTCGACAAAGGTAAACAACTGCGCGATATGCTTGTTGCGGCAGGAGCTACCGTGATAATTACCCGCACTACGAATACCACAGCTGATGATTTAAATCTTTCGGTAATAGTGGCAATGGCCAATCAAAATAACGCTGATTTTATGGTGGCCATCCACAGCAATGCGGGAAGTGGTGTTGCCAATAGTGTACTTCAATTGTATGCCGGTAAGGAATTATCAGACGCAACAGTGTATTCTACAGCCACGCCATGGTCCGATAAAAGTCGTGAAATAAGT
>CAIUKU010000400.1 GCA_903899825.1 uncultured Bacteroidales bacterium
AGAAAATGTAATTTTTAAACAAACTATCAATATAATAAATAGCCCTAGTGTTTTTTTCATTTTTAACTATATTAAGGAATAATACAATATTCTAAAACAATTATATTCAATGTGATAATAAAAATAAATTATATAACTTTTTTAAAACTATAAACAAACAATTTCATTTTTTTCAATTAATAATTTACATTTAATTTTAAAGGTCCATAAGTATTTATATACCAATTTGCTCTATTATAAAAATTTATTAAATCATTTTTGCTAACTTGAAGACCGATACATCCATTTGTTCCATAAGGACCACCATCTGGATGAAGTTCAAATCCACCTCTTCCAAAAATAGAAAATCTAGGTATTAAATCTCCATAAAACTTGACATTATTCCTTATATATGAAGAACCTCCTTGATTCCAATTTATATTAATAAGATCCCAAGTCCCATTTGGTATCCTTCCATTTTTAACATTTGCTGGCAAAGGGTTCCTGCCACCTGACCAAGCTTGCCAGGAGTCAATATTTGTATAACTTCCATCATAATAATTTTGTCTTAATTCAAGGCTTGTTCCATTAAAGAATAAACTTTGATCACTCTGCAAAGCTTTAATTTTTGTTCTATCTCCAGTATTTAATTGTTCTCTTGAGGGATTATAATTAATATTAGTTCTTTCGAATGAAGCAAGAGGGAACTGTTTAAAAGATTCCTGTATTTGTTTGTTATATCCTAAAGTTATACCAACAATTGATCCAACTGAAGCACCGATTGCTGAATAAAAACCTCCTAATTTATTAGCATAATCCCAATTTCCATTACTTACAATCATTCCTGTACCGAAACCAGTGACATATCCAGACGCTCCAAAAGCTATTGTACCTGTAAGGCTATAAGCTGCAATAGTACCATTTTCAAAACTACTAAAAAAAGCAGTGTTAGCTAATGCCTGACCGCCAGATGATAATGCCCATCCTCCAAATCCTCCTGCAATAGCTCCAATTCCAATACCAGCCCAAGTATTTCCAGATTTCCAATCCCAGTTAATTGGGTTAAATTCTCCATTATTTGCAGCAGTCCCACCTAAATAGCTGTAAAGTAATATGCCTCCTAAAACAATATCATCAATACCAAACAATTCACCACTGGGGTCGGTATAAAGCATCGGATTATTTAAACAATAGCTATACCTGTTAAAATTCTGTGAATTATCAGGTAATTGCATGTAGTTATCCGGACTCAGAAAACGACCTAAGAGTGGATCATAAAGACGACCATTCATATTAATAATGCCAAATTTATCTAAATGTTCATGACCTGTAAACCCACGATCAAAAAGATGGGTAGAAGCATCAGGTAGTCCCCAGTCATTATTATCACGTCGCAATCCCCATGCATCAAAGCTATAATTATCTACTACGTTTCCATTTTCATCTGTTACTTTATGGAAAGAACCTAAATGATCTTTATGGATATAATATATGGTTGATGTCCCACTTAATTCTGTGTAACGATAAATTGCAACTAAGCCATCCCCGGCATAAATATAATGATCTTTGCTTAGTCCGTTATTTTGATTTACTTTTTCTTCATAATTACCTGATACAAAATATTTATTGGTGATTTGATTATTATCATCGGTATAAATAGTTTTACGTCTTGTATAGTCAGGTCCATAAATAAAGTCAATCTTATCATGACCATTATTTTCAATAATATTTAATACTTTGTTAAATGAAGTATAGTTTATATTTTGAGGTGTGTTTATATTACCATTGTTTTCTTCAATTCCGGTGACTGCATTTATTTTAATTTGATCATCATATTTATATTTGCCAACTCCATTTTTATATATAATATTACCATAATTATTATAAGCAAGACTATCGATATGAAAGCTATTAATATTCTTAATTAAAAATAATCGATTTAAGTTATCATATTTAAAAGTTTCTGATTGGTTTAAAAATAATGAATTTGCAACATTATCTGTTCTGGATTCAATATTTCCAAAATTATCGTAAGTATAATGCCAATTTTGTAAAATATTAGTATTGTTAATTGTTAATATATCTGTCAATCTGGAAGTTGTATTTTCGTAAAATTTTGAAGTAATAATCCCATTTCCAAATCTAAAACTACTTATATTTCCAAAATTATCTTCATGATCGGCCTGCCAGATTAGTTTATTTGAATTAAAATCTCGCACCTGATACAATTGTCCATTCTGATAATAATATTGTAATGTAAAATTATCAGGATAGATTAATAACTGAAGTCTACCACAATTATCATAAACCTTTTTTTCTTCAAATTGTCGGTTGTCAATTATTTCCAATGTTTTTGATGCTCTGCCTAAAATATCGTAATGAAATTCATCCCGAATGATTCCATTATACCAACTCGCAGTAATATTAGATATTTTGCCAATACTTCCATCACCTTGAGGCTGAGTATCATATTCATATATAATATTACCTTCCTGTAATGTTTTTTTAGTAATTCTTCCTAATAAATCATATTCCATTTCAATAATATTTCCTTTTGCATCCGTTTGCTTTATTACTTGTCCATAAGCATTGTAATCAGTTTTGGTGGTTCCGCTATTTGGTTCTGTAATGCTAAGTTTTCGTCCTTGCAGATCGTAAGTAAATGTGGTATATTGGTTTGTACTCATTCCAATAATACCTGATTTTTTTAATAAACCTGAGCTATAATAATTATTTTGTACTATAACCCCATTATCAGCAGTTTCAGTTGTTTGATCTAATGAATTAACTGTACTTGTATGCTGTTGTATTTCATTACCTTTATAAGTCATCACAGTGGTTATTTTATCATTAAAATAAAATTTAGTGTAAGAACCATCAGGATTAAATTGATTTATTATTCTGTCATAAGCATCGTATGCAAAAATTGTCACTAAAGGAGTTGCTCCGTCAAAATACGGAAAAGATTCATTCTCAATCAGTCCTCTTGCATTGTATTCTTTTTTAGTAAATATTTTTTTAAGGTTGAAGTTGATATCTTCCGTTTGTAATTCTCTGCATAACTTATCAAAAATGGATATAGAATGAATATTGGGATCGCATGATGTAGTAGAAATCTTATTATAAAGTGAATGATTTGGCGTGTTTTGTATGATAGAGGTAATCCATTCACAATAAAAACTAGATGAAGTACCTTCTGTAATATTTGTCACTGTTTTTAAGCTTCCGAAGCCATCATAACTATATTTTATTTCTATTCCGTTTTCATCTTTTTTGTATTCAAGATTGCCAAATTTAGTTTCATAATCATATGTATGAGTGTGTCCCAATGGATTTTTCTCCTCTATTTGGAACCTTCCTTTATCATCGTATTTATAATTGTTGATTTCAGCTGGTAGTATTGGATTAGAAAGCGGAGCTGATATAGTTTTTCTTCGTGGATTCCCAAAATTATCATAGTCATCATATTTAATAACTGTACTATTTATATCACCAGGATCTGTAATTTCTTTTAATAAATTGCCATTGTTATTGTCATATTCAATTTCTTGAATTCTTGTATTAATATCTGGATCAGTAGGTATTTCTTTAATTTTCTTAATCTTTTTAGGCTTATTATTGCACCAACTTCCTGCATTTGTATATTCTAATAAAATGGTTTCAGTGTTTTCAAGAACCGAATTATTAAAGGATGTTGTTATTGTTTTTAACGGATTACCATGAGAATCATAAGAAGAGCCTTCTTTGTGACATAGATTTTTAATTAGTTGATTCTTTAAAACATTATCAGTAGATGTAATATTGCATAATTTTGGAAAGAATCTATGATTAGGAAACAAATCAATTCCATAGTTGAATGAAACATTTGAAGCTATTATACCATTCACCTGCGTTTGAATGCCTGAAAGGTATTTATAGCAATTATTATGATCTAAATAATATTTTTTTTCGGTAAATGTGTTTACATTTCCATTATTATTCTCAGTAATAATATTTTGAAAACCAAGGAATCCTTTTCCTTTTAAATGTGCAATTGCATCTTGATATTTGTAACTTGTAATACTAGAGCCTCCGATTCCATTATCTATCCAATTTGAATTAACTACTTTTAATGAACTAGCAAATTTTATAAAAGGATAAATTTCATGACCGATATATTTATAATTAGTTGTATTATTAATTATAGGCTTAAAAGAATTTCTAATAACAAACCCTAAACCATTTATTATTTTCTCAATTTTTCTGTCATCGTCTAAACGTGAAACTACAGTAATTACTGCATCATGTCCAAAACCAATAATGTCAGAACGTCCATCACCATTTACATCTGCAATTGTTCTTATATGGGTTGAAGTACCTCCAAAATCATTAAATCCAAAACTACCTGAAGCAAAAACTACTGCCTGCTGGAATGAAGTTCCTGTATTTAAAGAATAAACAGCTCCAATGTGTGGAAATCCAATAATATCAGGCAATCCATCTCCGTTGACATCCGCTAAATACCTGGGAAACTGATCATTATTATTACTTGTAAAACCTGCATCTGTGTCATAGTAATCATGCCAATATCCATGGGGTATAAATTGGTTTAATCCATTGGATAAAGCAACATAAACCTTGTCATGATAAAACCCTACAATATCAGCCAAGCCATCTCCATTTATATCCTGGATATACCTTGGAGTAGTATTGACATCCCAACTACCTGCATTTTGGCTGAAACAATAATTATTACTTAGCCATGACTGTGGGGTTGAAAATCCGTTTCCTGTTGATAAAGATACAAACACATCGGTTAAATGAAAACCAATAATATCTGCCATACCATCGCCATTTACATCAGACATCGTTCTAATAAGTTGGTTTTGATTTGAACTACCGTTAATTAAAAGGATAAGCCAGTTAGCAGTTCCTGAACCAATATTTCCCCAAAAGCTCATATCCCATTGAGGTATAACATTAAAAAATGACCCTGTGTTTATTGCAACTTTTACACCATTATCTGCAAACCCAACTATATCAGGCAATTTATCACCATTAACATCAACAATAAATCTAGGGTGCTTTGTTTCGTTTAGATAAGCACCAGCTGTAGCATCAGAACCAAAACAACTAACCCATTTTTGCTTTGTATTAAAACTTGACCCATTGGATAATGCAACATAAACACCATCGGGAGCAAAACCGACAATATCAGCCATACCATCACCATTTACATCAACCATGTGTCTGGGATGTGTTACATCTGAGTAAAAATCACCAACTGTATGAGCTAACCATCCGCTGGCAATACAAAAATCATAATGATACCATTCTTGCTGGGCATCATATCCGTGTCCGTTTGATAAAGAAACGTATACATTAGAATAAGCAAATCCAACTATATCAGCCATCCCATCACCATTAACATCAGCCATTTCACGAGGGTGATCATCGTTCCATGAAAATACTGTTCCATCTGGTGTGTAATTATTTAAATTTGGGTACCAATATTCAAAATCAAAAAAGCCTCTGGAAGTATAATTAAAAATTGTAGGATTGTAGGATTCGCCCTGATTATTATACTCTGTAATCATTTTTAGCATTGTTCTAAAGTCGGTTTCATAATCAAATTCATATTTTTTAACCAAAGATCCCTCATTGTATACCTGTATTTCAACCATTCTTACACTTTGTGTTAATATAGTTCCGTAAAGATAAGATATTTTAACAGGTGATAAATTTGTGTATACAAACTTTATTGTGTTATATGGCAATTGATGATGATTATCGTTTCCGGTATAATTAATAGAATAAGGATAAAATTTACCATTAACATTGTCGTTATTGTAGGTAAATGTAACATAATTTGTATTTGCATCTGAAATTTTATTTACAGCCCAAGTTAATGTTTTGGACAAATTTGGTAACTTTTGCCTTGATTTACTCGAATTATTAGAAGTATTACCATATTCAATTATTCTTCCATCTTTGGTATGAACAACAAAGAAATCAGGCTCGTTTGATCCTGGACTACTGTATGAAAAAATTTGTGAGAATGTTTCTATTTCTGTTCTGTATTCAGTTCCATTGGCACCATTGCTTCCGGTAATAGGAATTAATACATTGCCATCTAATACGAAATGGTCGGTATTATCAAATTGTAAACCTTCTGCTTTATTGTCAAGATAAAATGTTTTTGTAGCTCTTGATATTGATGAAAAACCTGAAATATTCCACCCTTTTCCTAGCCATCCATCTCCAGATTGACTATTGTATTCAATTTTTACTGTCGGAACTAAACCACCGGAACCAGGCGGTATTTTTAATAATATTGAATATAAAGCAGCCCCATTATCATTTACACTATATTCTCCATTAATAGTTCCAACTATTCTCTTAAAATCTAGAATTGGGTCTTCAACTTCATTTCCTTTTTCCGTATTTCTTGGTTCATTTATATTTTGTAATAAAAA
>CAIUKU010000401.1 GCA_903899825.1 uncultured Bacteroidales bacterium
GTCAGCATATCTGTTACCCTGGTTGAAGGCATCATACGTTGATGTGCATCATAGTATGGCAACTCCTTTGCCAGCTCCAAATAAATATCTGATATAAATTTTGTTGATAAACATGTTCATAAAAATAACAAAAATAAACAATACTTTTGCAGATTATTTATTAATTAAAAACCAAAATCAAATGAAAAACCTCATTAAATTAGGATTAATGCTTTTAGTTGTTGTTTCAATGGGAGCATGTAAAAGTGGTGTTAAACCAGAAACCATTGCAAAAGAGTTTTTAACTGCTTTAAACAAAATGGATTATGATAAAGCAAAAACTTTTGGAACAGAAGAAACCGGTAAAATGGTTGATATGATTAAATCTTTTTCAGTAATGGGTGGAGATGAAGCAAAATTAGCTGAAGCAAAGAAAAAAACTGAAAAAGCTGAAATTGAAATATTGAAAACCGAATTAACCGGTGACACTGCTGCAGTATGCCAGTATAAACTTAGTGGTATCGAAGGACAGGATCCAAAAGAAGATAAAATTGATCTAGTTAAAAGAAATGGAAAATGGTTAGTGAACTGGAAAAAAGAAGGAATGGGTGGAGAACCTACAACTGAACCAGCCACAGATTCAACTGCTATTGACACAACCGCTGTTTCTCAAAATTAAAATAAATTGTTTATCTGATTACTTTGAAAAAAATTCATATTCTTTTTATAGTAATTTTTACAATATTTGCAATGTTCCTGTTTATGTACATTTACCGTACTGAACAGGAACATTCTTTTTCTAAGTATTACTTATCAAAGGATGAAATTGGTTTATTGCAAAATGGTGATATTATCCTCAGACATGGTTATGGTATGGCGAGCGATATAATTGTTCAATCTTTAAATGAAAAATACGATATTTCACATTGTGCTGTATTAACTAAAGAAGAAAATCAATTTAATGTTATTCATAGTGTGTCTCAATCCCTTTCCGATTTTGACGGTGTACAGACTCAATCTTTGAACAGATTTATTAACGATAGTAAGATAAACTCATTGATTATTGTCAGGTATAAAAATCCAACACATACTGATAACGCTTTGATTGCTGAAAAAGCAAAATATTATCTACTTAAAAAACTTCCATTTGACAATGATTTCAATATTGAAGATTCAACAAAAATCTATTGCACCGAATTAATCTGGAGAGTTATTAAAGATAGTTATCATGAAGATATTTATAAAAATCTGCTGAAAGATAAAAATAGAAAAAATCAGTATAAATTCCAGGCATTTTGGGATACTACACATTTTGAGATTATTATTAATCATCAATTGAGAAAAAAATAATATTTTGTATATGTAACTTTTTATAACTAATTTTGTTATTTGCTAATACTTTGAATATATGGTTAAAGAAAAAGTCAAACCGTCTGATAAAAGTGATGAAGTATTGAGTGATTTGAAAGAACTCATACTTTATAACGATGATTTTAATACTTTTGATTTTGTTATTGACTCATTAATTGATGTATGCAATCACGAACCGGAGCAAGCTGAGCAGTGTGCCATGATAGTTCATTATAAAGGCAAATGCGCTGTAAAAAATGGTACAATTTATGAATTAAAACCTCTTTATACTGAGTTGTCCAATAGAAATCTTACTGTTGAAATAAAATAACATATTATGTTGAAAAAGAATCATTTATTGTTTTTACTACTTATAACATTTTTTTCCTGTTCTGTAGTACCTTTCTCAAACCGTAAAAGAATCAATATCGTACCCGACGATATGATGCTCAATATGAGTTTTACAAATTATTCTGAATTTTTAACTCAAAATCCCCCGATCCCTGAATCGAATAACGATACAAAAATGGTTAAAATAGTTGGGAATAAACTTGCGACAGCTGTAAGCAGTTTTATGAATGCCAAGAGTATGGGTTCTGAAATTAAGGATTTTAAATGGGAATTTAATTTGATAAACAACAAAGAAGTGAATGCTTGGTGCATGCCAGGAGGGAAAGTAGTGGTTTATACAGGATTATTACCTATTTCTATGAATGCAGAAGGATTAGCAGTAGTGATGGGACACGAAATAGCTCATGCAGTTGCTAAGCATGGAAGCGAACGTATGAGTCAGCAGCTGCTGCTTGAATTGGGTGGTATGACATTAAGCGCTGCTTTGGAAAAGAAACCAGAAGCTACTAAAAATATATTTCTTACAGCCTTTGGGGTAGGGTCTACGTTAGGAACACTGGCATATTCACGTGAACATGAATATGAAGCAGATAAATTAGGTTTATTTTTTATGGCTATGGCTGGTTATGATCCCAATAATGCCATCGCTTTCTGGGAAAGAATGAGCCAGAATGGAGGTATAGCACCACCTGAATTTTTAAGTACACATCCAAATGATGCCAACAGAATTGCTGAAATGAAAAAGAACTTAGCTGAAGCTATGCAATATTATAAAAAATAAAATTTTTCTTTCTTTTGATTTAAACATTTACTTTTTCTGTAAATTACTTAATTATATTCAGGTCTGGCTGGAATGTTATTGTATTGCATTAAATATTAAAAAATAGAATGAGATTTATCAGGTTTCGATATTTTTTCCTAATTTTGCGAGCTTAAAATTAAATGTTCTTGGAAGAACAAAATTATATAATAAAACTATGAACAAAGAAATTAAACCGATTATCTATTTAGACAGAAACGAAAACCAATACGGTCCGGCACCAGCATGTTTTGAAGCATTAAAAAACATTGATAGTGTTGAACTTTATGAATATTCTCGTGACTTTTCAAGAGGTGTGAAAAGTAGATTGTCAGAAAGATTAGCTAAAGATTTCGGAATAGACGAAAAAAATGTGATGGTAGGTTTTGGAGGTGAAGACATCTTAAAACAAGCTGTACATTGCTATATTCACAAAGGTGATAAAATAATGATACCAGCATATTCATGGTGGTATTATAAAAAAATATCAGATGAAGTCGAAGGTGTAAAAGTTGAATATCCTATCATTGAAGGAAAAGATTCTTTTTATTATGATATCGAAGGCATGCTTAAAGTGTATGAAGAAGAAAAACCGAAGTTGGTACTTATAAGTTCACCTAACAATCCTACAGGAAACCGATTGGAAATCGACCAGATGATGTATGTGCTTGAAAAAATGAAAGATACAGTTGTGGTTTTAGACGAAGCATATACACTTTTTTACAATAAAGACAATTCTCACCTGAAAGAACTGATAAAAAAATATCCAAATTTAATTATTATCAGAACATTTTCTAAATATTATGGATTAGCAGGTATCAGAATAGGTTTTGCTTTAATGGGCGAAAACCATGCAAAATTCAATATGTTTTCAGCTCGTTACTTAGGTTACAACAGGATTTCTGAATTAATCGGTCTTGCTGCCCTTGATTCCAAGGACTATTATAACGATATGAGAGAAAAAATGACGGCAGATATGGAAATGTTTTCAAATGAATTCAACAGCATGCCCGGATTCAGAGCTTTCAAATCTTATTCTAACTTTATACTGGTTGAAATACCTGTTGAAATTAAAGATGGCTTAAAAAAATACCTTACTGAACGCAATATGATTGTTAAGTTTATGGCTGAAGACGGTTTATTCAACCATTTACGTATTACCATTGGTACACAGGAACAAAACAGACTTCTGATGCGTATGATTAAAGATTTTTTGAAAGAAGAAAATAAAATATAATGAGTTGGTATCTTGATTATAAAAAGTCATTAAAAATGATAGAGGTTGAAGAAATTTTCGACCTCTTTTTTTATCGACCTCTTGCTTTTTTATTGGTAAAAATTATTTATTCTACAAATATTACTCCCAATCAATTAACAATAGGTGCAATTATCATGGGAATAATTGGAGGTTTTTTTTATGCAAACGGTACTCCCATGTCACCTGAGCCATTTATGATCGGCGCATTGTTTTTTATGATGTTTAATATTCTTGATTGTAGTGATGGGCAATTGGCTCGGCTTAAAAAGAATGGAACACGCACAGGAAGGATTATTGATGGGGTTGCTGATTATATAGCAGTTACAGCTATTTATATCGGTATAGGAATAGGTTTTGCTAATCATACAGATACTCCAACGTTATGGTGGACTTTATTGGCTTTAACAGGCGCCAGTAATACTATACATGCCATATTGGTTGATTATTACCGAAATCGGTTTTTAGATTATGTTTTGGAACGAAAAAGTACTTTTGAAGAAGATTTAGAGGAATTCCGTCAGGAATACAATGCCATTAAAAATCAGAAAAACAAGTGGTTCGACAGAGCAATTATTAACCTCTACCTTAAATACTCTGTTTTTCAAAATAAACTTGCTGCTAAAAAAAGCACTGAAAAATTATTTAAAGCTGATCCTGCCCAATATTATGAAAAAAATAAAACCATTATCCGTTTTTGGGTTTTTTTAGGTCCTACATCCCAGGTGAGTGCTTTGATAATCTGCTCTTTTTTCAATCGTTTTGATATTTTTTTCTGGATGATGATTGTTGGATTTAATAGTATTGCACTTTTAAACTGGTTGGTACAAAGGAATATTGACAGACAGTTTAAATTAAATTGATTCTTATATATTGAAAATAAATAGATTGTAAACTTATTAATATATATTTCTGCTTGTATATCTGTAAGATACATAGTTTAAAAAGAAAATATAAAAATA
>CAIUKU010000402.1 GCA_903899825.1 uncultured Bacteroidales bacterium
ATAAGATATTAATATTACAAATACTTATAAAGAGGCTTTCTTTACTGAGTTGTATGAAATAAATTAATTTAAATAAATTTTATTATGAAAAAACAGATTACTTTTTTTACCCGGTATTTCGGGTTAAAATTTACAATTTTGTTGTTTGCTTTGTTGTTTTTAAGCGGTCAGAGCATTGGACAAGTTAACATTAGTATTGGAAATCCAGTTAATCAAGATTTTAATTCAATTGGAACTTCAGCAGTTGCAACACTTCCAACAGGATGGAAAGCTAGTTTAAATTCTACAGCAAGAACATTAGGACCATATTCTACTGCAGTTGCAACCACAACCTATAATGCTGGAAATGCAATGAGTACATCATCTAGCTACGGAATATATAATTTTGGTGCTGGAATAGCTACATCTGCAACAGATAGGGCAATTGGAGGAATATCTACATCCAATGCCGCTTCAAAAAGTGTTAATATATATTTACAACTTTCAAATAATGGAGCACTTATAACTGATTTTACAATTAGTTATGCAGTAGAAAAATATCGTAATGGCTTAAATACTGCAGGTTTTTCAATTCAAATGTATTATTCTACGGATGGTACAACATGGACATCTGCAGGTAGTAATTTTCTAACAAGTATTGCTGCTGATGCTGATAATAATGGATTTACTACAGCACCGGGAACTACCATTAATGTTACAAGTAAAACACTACCCGTTTCAGTTGCAGCCAGTGCAGGTTTATATATTGCATGGAATTATTCTGTAACTTCAGGTACAACTACGTCTAATGCTCAGGCACTTGGAATAGATGATATTTCTATTGTTGCAAATGGATCATCAACGGCAGTAGCACCAACAGTTACAACCGGAACTACGACATTTATTACACAATCTTCTGCAATTTCTGCAGGTAATGTGACAAATGACGGTGGCGGTACAATTACAACAAGAGGTATATGTTACGGGACCTTAGCCAATCCTGATACATCAGGTGCAAAAGTAAGTGTAAGTGGTACTACAGGTGCATTTACAGCTAATCTTGTTATATTAGCTGCATCCACTATTTATCATTATCGTGCTTATGCTGCCAATAGCGTTGGATATTCTTATGGCGCAGATTCTACATTTACCACTACTTCAGGAGCAATTGCACCTGCATTAACGTATTCTCTACCGAACACAATTACTGACAATTCAGCTGTTTTTGGTGGGAACATCAGCAGCGATGGCGGTTCAGCTATACTAAGTCGTGGAACAGTATGGAGTACAACATCTGGTGTTACATTAGCAGATAATTATCTTGCAGAAGGGGGCACTACTACCGGTGTTTTCAGTCATGCAAGGACTTCGCTTCCATCACAAACACAGATTTTTTATAAAGCGTTTGCAACCAATGCCATTGGAACTACTATGTCTTTGGAAAACAGTTTTTATACCCTGTCAGTTAAACCAATAGCCCATGTAACTGATTTAACAGCTACTGCTGTGAGTACAACTGAAATAGATTTAAGCTGGACACCTGTATCAGCCGATGGCTTTCTTATTATTAAAAAACTAGGGGCAAATGCACCAACCGGAATTCCTGCAGATGCAACTGCTTATGCATTAGGAGCTCCTCTCGGAGATGGAACAATCGCTGCTGATGTTTCAATACCAACTGCTCAGATTACAGGCTTAAGCCCGATGACTCAATATAGTTTTACCGTCATTCCTTATAACTATGATGGTAGTAATTTTCAGACCTATAGTTATTATACAGTTTCACTCATACCTTCTGCTTCTGATACAACATTTACTCCACCTTCTATTATTTATACGTGGAATGCATCTGTATCGACATCAGGAAGTTATACAGATGCATCAAGCTGGTTTCCTAGCAGAATAACACCTGCTGCAAACGATATTTTACAGTTTAACAATGGGCTATTTGATACTATTACAGGTATTCCTTCTGAAACAATTGGTCAATTACTGGTTACGAATAATACAACAGTATATTTGAAAGCAGCAACACCACCACCTGGAATTACTTATAATATTGGAGGAAATACTGGCACAGACTTATTAGTTGCGCTTGGTTCTCAATTAAATATTGCGGGTGGAAAAGTTATTAATCTAAAACTTTTAACAACTGCTACTGCAAGTATTTTCGGCACTATGAATTTTACAGATACTATACATAAAATTGATGCAGTAGATGCCGGAGCTATAGTTTTTGAAACAGGTTCTACATTAACTCAGGGTTTGGGATGTCCCGGTAATTTATTTACTCAAGCCGGAACTCCTTCTGTTGTGTTGATGAAAACTGGGTCAACTTTTATTCAGCTTTTAGGTTCAAATCCTTTCGGCTTAAGTGCTCCACTTTCTAAAGTTGTTTTTGAGGACGGTAGTTTATTCTTGCATAAACATACTGGAACACCATCATTTTCAGGTAGAACTTATGCTAATTTTGAATTAAATGTTCCGGGTGTTGTATTAACTACTACTGGTGCTTCAGCAGTTAGAATTAATAATTTAAAAATAACTGCAGGAACTTTAAATTGTAACATGACTGCTTCTCCTGGTCACTCCATTAAAGGAAATATCACAGTTGATAGTGCGCAATCTTTAATTTTTGCTCCAGCATCTGCCGGAACAATTAATTTAAACGGTACTTCATCTCAGACCATATCAGGGAAAGGTGTGATAAAAACCAGCAGTTTATCTAATTTGGTTATTAACAATACAAATGGAATCAATGTAAATGATTCATTAACCATTGCTGGTACCATCACCTTCACCAATGGAAATTTAAACCTTGGAGCCAATATTAAATTGGATTCTACAGCAGTTATTGCAGGAACACCTTCTGCAACTTCTATGATAGTTCCCAATGCTTACAAAATATTCAAATCTTTTAAAACTACTCTTGCAGGAAATATTACATTTCCTATCGGTGAAATTACGCCTTATTTAAATTATATGCCTGTAAATGTAAATTTTACATCTGCCACCTATGCTGCCAATAATTCTATAGGTCTGAAAGTTGTTGCTTCAAAAAACAGCAATGATTTAAGTACAACCAATTATCTGAACAGGTATTGGGAATTAGAACAAAATGGCATTAGTGCTTTTACAGCAAATGCTAATTTTCAATATGCTACAACGGATGTAACAGGAAATGAAGCCCTCATTTATTGTAAAAATTTCTCAATTTTACCCATTTTAGTGTTGGATACAGCCAATTCAAGCTCTCATCAATTAAATGCAACCGGAATTACTCAATTGGGTGCTTTTGGTGGTGGTGAAGATTTGTCAAATATCCCAACCATTTCAACACCGGTTCCAACTTCATTAAGTGGTTTTGCTACCAATCCAGGAACACCATCAGGCTCACAAACATTTACTGTGGGAGGTATTCATCTAACCAATGATTTAGTAGTTAATGCACCTGTTGATTACGAAGTAAGAGATAACGGAATAGGTTTATTCGGTGCTTCAGTCACTTTTACACCTTCATCAGGAACAGTTGCCACTAAAACAATAGAGGTAAGAATTGCAGCATCGGCCACAGTTGGTTCACCTTCAGGAAATGTAAGTTGCTCTTCAATAGGTGTTGCAACTACTCAATATGTAGCAGTAAGTGGAACGGTTACATCAGCCCCTATTATTGCTGTAACCGGCAGTTTGACTGCTTTTGCTAATACTGCCATCAATACCTATTCCGCTGAACAAAGTTACACTGTTCAGGGCTCAAATCTTACTGCAAATATAATCATCACTCCTGCTGCCGGTTTTGAGATTTCAAGCGGAACAGGTGGAGGCTTTACTCCTGCTAATCCTCTTATCCTGACCCAGGCTGGCGGAACAGTAGTTGCTACCCCTGTTTATATTCGCTTTGCTCCAACAGCAGTTCAGGCGTATATCGGAAATATAAGCAATGCCAGCAGTGGAGCTACTCAGCTTGATATTGCCGTAAACGGAGCAGGTGTAATAGCAGAACCTACTAACCATGCCACCGCATTTACCGTTTCAACCGGCATACCTTCCGGTACAACCGTAAACTTAAGCTGGATAGATGCAGTTGGCGGCACACTTCCTGATGGTTATCTGATCAAAGGAAGTACAATTGGATACAGTGCTATTGTTACTCCAACCGATGGAAGTCCTGAAGCTGACGGTGGTCTGGTAAAAAATATTCCACAGGGAGTTGGAAGCTATCAATTTACTGGATTAACCCCATCTACGCAGTATTATTTCAAAATTATACCTTATACCAATAGTGGAACTGCCATAGATTATAAAACAACTGCTGTCATTCCTCAGGATACTGCTTTGACATCTTTAGCTTTGTATACCTGGAATGTATCTTCAGGCAAATGGAATGTAGCATCCAGCTGGACTCCTAACAGAGATTTTCCATCTGCCAGTGATGTTCTTGTTTTTGATGGTACAACTTTTAATACCCCTGATGTTACAATTGATTTTACTTCTCCTCAAAGTATCGGAAAATTGCGTATTATCAACAATGCCAATGTAAAATTTTCTACTTCATATGTTCCCAGAACGCTGAATATTGGTTATCCCGGCTTTACTTCACCCCAACTTGAAATTGAAACTGGTGCAGCTTTAACAGTAAAAGCAGATTCAGCCTTGACCCTGAATTTACCTGCTACCTATATTGGAAGTATTTCAGGTAATGTTACCTTCCAGAATGCAGCTCATAAATTAACAGCTGCAACTGCCAGTGGCATTACATTCAATAGTGGTGCAGTATTTACAGCAGATACCTTGTTTAAAGGCAATCCTTTTGGAACAACAACAGCAAATTCAGTTGTTTTTGGCAATGGATCTACCTATATTTATGTAGCAGGAAGTAATCCGTTTGTTTTAAGTCAACCAAGCAGTGTAGTTGTTTTTCAGACCGGTAGTTTGTATAAACACAAATCAACAGGGACTCCATCTTTTAGTGGAAGAACTTATGGTGATTTTGAAGTGGATGCACCGGGATTAGCTGTAACTGTTACAGCTTCCGCAGCTTCAAATATTAATAATTTAACTGTTACCAATGGTACATTTAATTATAATGTTACTGGTACTCCTGGTCATTCTATTAAAGGTAACATATCGGTTGCAGCAGGTCAGACCCTTAATTTTGCTCCCACTGCTACAGCTACTATTAACCTGAACGGTACATCTGGCCAGACAATTAGCGGAGATGGTACATTAACAATAGGTCCCAATGCCAATTTTATAGTTAAATCGAATGTAGATGTATTGAGGAATCTTACTTTCGGAGGGAATTTAACCATAGATTCCGCTAAATCGGTGTATGTTTTTCCAAATATGTACCTTAGCGTGAATGGTAGTCTTACCAATAATGCCGGTATATCAGGTCTTATCATAAGTGCTGACGGTACAGGTTCTGCTTCATTGATACATAGTTCAGCTGGCGTTAATGCAACAGTAAACCGTTTTATTCCTCACTATTTTACAGATGAGTTTCATATGTTGGGCTCACCGGTTGCGGCACAGGCCATTGCGCCACTGTTTAATGAACCGGACGGTTTCTATGCATGGAATGAATTACTTGGTGATTGGGCAGAATATGCCAGTACAGCCAGTTTTGCTGCTGCCAACAATGGACAGACTAATTTTATACCTGGTAAAGGCTATGCGGTTTCCTACCCCTTCCAAACCATGAAATCTTTTGAAGGTGTTTTAAATCAGGGAACTGTGAATATTCCTGTTACAACTACAATTTCAACAAACTTTAGCGGATTTAATTTTGTTGCAAACCCTTATCCTTCAGCAATTAACTGGGATGCTACAACTGGCTGGTTCAGAGATATACTGGATAATCCGGGCAATGAATATGCAATGTGGATATGGAATCCTATTGAAGGAACTTACGGAACCTATATTTCCAATACAGATTTAGGCTTGGGTATAGGTATTGGCACCAGTGGTGTTACTTCATCCATTCCATTGGCTCAGGGTTTCTGGGTGAAATCAGTGAATACCCTGGGAGGAACGCTGAGTATGACTGATGCAGTAAGAATCCATTCTTCACAGGTATTTCTTAAATCTACTTCAACAACACCTGAGATACTTCGTCTAAAGGTTACAGGAACAGCCAATCCTTTCAGTGATGAATTTGTGCTGAGATTTGGCAATGCAAATGACCAGAATGGTGCTGAAAAAATGTTCAGTATGTATGCAACAGCTCCGGCTTTGTATGCAACCAAAAACAATAAGAACTGGACTGTTAACAATCTGACAACAATCGCTCAGCATCCTGTTGTACCAATCTCCTTTAAAGCCGGTGCAGATGGAAATTATACCATACATGCAGCAAATTTAAACAGTTTCAGCAGTTCAACCTATATTTACTTAAAAGATTTGAAAACCAATGTTATAAAAGACCTGACCCAAAATGCAAATTATACTTTTGCTGCAACTACCAACGACTTTGCCGATCGTTTTCAATTGATATTTGCATCAAGTCCTTTAGAAATTTCAAACAAAATTATTCAGAACACAAGTATTTATTCGTATGAAAATACTATCTTTGTAGCCGGAAATGAAGCTATCAAACAAATTTCTGTTTATAATACACTGGGTCAACTGATTAAAAATTATACAAATATGGATGCCAATTGCAGTATTTCAATGAAGGGAAATGCAGCAGCATACTATGTTGTAAAAGTAATAAGCAGTAAAAATGTGTATACAGAAAAAGTATTTATAAAATAACACCTCTCCCTAGCCCTCCCCAAAGGGGAGGGAATCAGGGCAGTGTATAATTGAAACCTTGTTCTTTGAATTAAATTAATTAATTAATAAATAAACCCTCTGTTTGTTGCACTTCCTTTTCGGGAGGGCAATGGACTTCAGATATAAAATAAAATAAAATAAAATAACAAATGAAAAAAACAATCTTAACAGCACTAATTGTCATCAGCAGTATTGGATTATTTGCTCAACCACAACCACCGGATTATCCTCATGGAAATGCAACTACTGATCTTCCTGCTGCTCCCATTGATGGTGGTTTAAGCATTTTGTTGGTATTGGGTGCTGCATTTGGGATAAAGAAAATTAATATTTTAAAGAAAAAAGAAAAAGGAATCGTATAATTGATACTAAGACATCCTCTTTAAATTAATGATGTCGTAACAGATTTTTTATAAGTTTTTCATACACATAAGCTAAAGCTTCGTTGGATATTTACTATACAACGGGGCTTTTTGTGCTTGTGGCAGATTTCATAAACCCTTTTTCGGAAAATGCTTTAAAGGATTCATACATGAATGTTGAGGCCTAACTTCCCAAATCAAAAATCGTTAATCAATGTCGTTTAGTTAAGGTTTTTAAGTATAAAAAGATTTAAACGCAAAGAACGCTGAGAATGTGCAAAGAGCGGCAGAGCTTATATTTGTTGTATTTCTTTGCGGAACTCTGCGTAAAACTTTGCGGAACTCTGCGGTAAAATATGATATTTTCTACAAATTAAACGACATTAAATAACGAATGTCAAATATAAGAAGAAAAAACAAGCGCTAATTCTACATTACTAAAATAGATAATTATAAAACGACTCAGACTGTCTTGTCATTATTTGAATTAGTAATCTTATTCTGCTAAACCAGAATTAACTTCAACCCATATTATTTTTTTATTAACAATTTATTTTTTAGATCTTTTTTCCCATTATTTAAAAATCATTAAATACAGACAATCAGTA
>CAIUKU010000403.1 GCA_903899825.1 uncultured Bacteroidales bacterium
ATAATGAATGTTATTCTGCTGTTTTTATATAACAATTAAATAATTATAATAAAAATGAAAAAAATATTGGGGGAACTATTTGTTTTACTTATCCGTTTCTACCAATATGTTATTTCTCCGTATTTTCCTGCTTCCTGTAGATATACCCCGACTTGCTCGGCTTATGGAACAGAAGCATTAAGAAAACACGGACCTTTTAAAGGTGGATGGTTAACTATTAAAAGGATTCTATCCTGCAACCCATGGGGTGGTAGCGGATATGATCCTGTCCCTTAACAAATAAAATTAAAAAAATGATACATTACAACTCCTTAAAACTAAAATTAATACTTGTTCTTTTTATATTATTCAGTTTTTCAGGATATTCACAAAAAAATAATGATTTTGAGATTTCCAAAAACCTTGAAATTTTCACTACCTTATATCGCCAATTGCATTTAAATTATGTAGATGAATTAAATTCAGGAGATTTAATGAAAAAAGGCATCGATGCCATGCTCGACAACCTGGATCCTTACACAGTATATATTCCTGAATCAGATATTGAGGATTACAAATTAATGACTACAGGTCAATATGGCGGAGTTGGTGCATTGATTCATCAAAATGGTGATTATGTTATCATTTCTGATCCTTACGAAGGCTTTCCTGCATTTAAAGCAGGTTTGATTCCCGGTGATAAAATCATTGAAGTTAATAAGCAATCAGCAAAAGGTAAATCTCAGAATGATATCAGTTCCATTTTCAAGGGACAACCCGGAACAAGCCTAAGCGTCTTAATTGAAAGAGAAGGAGAAACCAAACCAATTGAAAAAACACTCACACGTGAAGAAATCAAACTTTTAAATGTTCCATATTCCGGTATAGTTGGTAAAGATGTTGGTTATATAAAACTAAGCAGTTTTACCCAGGATGCTGGAAAAGATGTAAGGGATGCTTTTCTGAAATTAAAACAAAAAGACAATATTAAGTCGATTATTATCGATTTAAGAGGAAACGGCGGTGGTTTATTACAGGAAGCCGTTAATATTGTTAATATTTTTGTAGATAAAGGGCAATTGGTTGTGAGTACAAAAGGAAAAGTAAGTGAACGTAATTTTTCTCACAAAACAATGGATCAACCCACCGACAATAATATACCGCTGGTTGTTCTGGTTGACAGAAATAGCGCTTCTGCTTCTGAAATAGTATCTGGTGCTATACAAGATTTAGACAGAGGTGTTATAGTTGGACAAAAAACCTATGGCAAAGGATTGGTTCAAAACGTATTTCCCGTAAGTTACAATGCCCAGGTAAAAATTACCATTGCCAAGTATTATATTCCAAGCGGAAGATGTATTCAGGCAATTGACTATGCACACAAAGATGAAGAAGGTAATTCAGGAAAATATGCTGATTCATTGAAAACAGCTTTTAAAACAAAAGGTGGCAGAATCGTTTATGATGGTGGTGGCATAGAACCTGATCTTTCTCTGGAGCCGGAAAAAATAAGCAATATTGCCATAAGCCTGCTGACTAAATTTTTAATCTTTGATTATGCTAACTATTTCAAAAGGAATAACACAACTATCAGTTCTGCTAAAGATTTTAAAATTTCAGATGAAATTTATACTGACTTTTTAAAATATATCAATGGTAAAGATTATGATTATACAACCCGAAGCGAAAAAAATCTTGCAGAATTAGAAGCGATTGCCCAAAAAGAAGGGTATTATGATGCTATAAAATCAGAATACAAGGCATTAAAAGACAAACTTATACATGATAAAAATGCCGACCTGTTAAAAAACAAAGATGAAATAAAAGCATTGTTGAAAACAGAAATTGCTAACCGTTATTATTATCAGAAAGGAAGAATAGAAGCTTCACTTGCTGATGACACAGAAATTGCAAAAGCGGTTGAATTATTAAATGATTCAACCAGATATAAAAAGTTACTTGAGAAAACGATGGTTCAAAAATAATATTTATCCCATATACATTTAATTTTTAACTACATTTGTTATGATATTCAATGGAATATAATTTTATAAATTGTTTATCATTAAGTAAAAAATTGATACATAATTAGCTTTATTATAAAATAAGAAATGCTTATAAAAAAAACGATTACCCGCAACGATATATACCTGTTCGGTTTAATCTTATTGGCAATAGGCATCCCGCTTTCCAATGTATTAATGAGTTCTGCACAAATAATATTGCTTGCTAACTGGTTGTTTGATAAAAATATACTAAAAAAAATCAAACTGTTTTTTACCAATAAACCAGCCCTCATTTTTTCCTTCATCTTTCTTTTACATCTTATCGGATTGCTTTATACTTCCGATTTTAATTATGCTTTTAAGGATTTGCGAACAAAAATTCCTATCCTGTTCTTGCCATTAGTAATTAGTACTTCCTCAATAATTGATGCCAAAAAATTAAAATTAATCTTATCTTTTTTTGTAGCTTCAGTTCTGTTTGCCTCTCTTGTTTGTTATTACATTTACCTGACTTCTGTTTTTGATGACGTTCGTCAGATTTCGATTTTTATATCACACATCCGTTTCAGTCTTGATATTTGTCTGGCAATCTGTATTTTGTTTTATTTTGGATACAAAGATCCTTCACTTACAAATACTAAGAAATGGATAATAAACTTATTGCTGATTTGGCTTGTTTTTTTCCTGTTTGTCTTACAGGCATTCACAGGAATAATAATATTGGTGTTTTTATTTTTGATATTCCTGCTTTATTTTACAATTTCTATTAAAAACTGGACCTATAAATTAATCCTTTTATCTACTTTTATTGCATTTCCTTTTATTATTTTTATGTTTATCCGGGCTGGCATTCATTCTTATTTTCGGGTAGAAAATAAAAATAATATCAAATTAGAGCAGTTTACGCCAAGGGGAAATTTATATTATCATGATACGATTGCATTTGGAGTAGAAAATGGGAATTATATCGGCTTGTATGTATGTCCTGATGAATTAAAAGCATACTGGGCAAAAAGGAGCAAAATAAATATTGACAGCAATGACAGAATGGGACAGCATATCTCTTACACCCTGATCCGTTTTCTAAACTCAAAAGGATTTCGTAAAGATGCAGATGGAGTAATGGCATTGAATGACAAAGAAGTAAAAGCAATAGAAAGAGGATGTGCAAATACCATTTATCTTCAACATCCTGGTTTACTGACGAGATTATACAAAGCCTTATTTGAATATAACGCCTATATGATTTCAGGAAATACAAGGGGGCACTCCATATTTCAAAGATTAGAACTCTGGAAGGCTGCAATAGGGATTATTAAAAATAATTTTTGGTTCGGTGTCGGAACCGGAGATATGGTTACTGTATACGACAAACAATTAAAGATAATGAATTCAGATTTGTCGGGTCAGAAACTAAGAGCTCACAACCAATATTTGTCAATATTCTCTGCATTTGGTATCTTCGGTTTTATTATTTTTATTTTTGCATTGACCTATCCTCCTTTCCTAAACCGCTCATTTAAAGATTATTATTTTATGGTTTTTTTTATTATTATATGTTTATCAATGATTAATGAAGATACCATCGAATCACAGGCAGGGGTGAGCTTTTTTGCATTTTTTTATTCGCTTTTCTTACTTTCAGGAGTTAAAGCACCTGAACTAAAATAATTTTTCAGTTTCACTTCAATATTATTTGTAATTTTGGATTTCATAAACTGAAAAAGAATTTATGGAAAAAAAAGAAATCAGGATATCTTATTCTATTTATCATTCGATTGAAGAACTAACAAAAGAAGATCAATTCTTACTTGAAAAAGCCAGAATAGCTACAAAATCAGCCTATGCTCCTTACTCCGGTTTCAATGTGGGTGCAGCTATACTCCTCGAAAATGGCATCATCGTTACAGGTAACAATCAGGAAAATGCAGCTTATCCTTCCGGTTTATGTGCAGAGAGGGTTGCTATGTTTGCTGCATCCTCTCAATACCCTGATATTCCCATGAAGGTTATTGCCATTACTGCCAATTCCAGAAAATTTGAAGTGAATATCCCGATTTCTCCCTGTGGTTCATGCCGACAGGTAATGTCAGAATATGAAACGAAGCAAAACATGCCCCTTAAAGTGATTTTAATGGGTGCTAAAGGCGACATACAGGTTATTGATACCATTGCCGGCTTATTACCATTTATGTTCCATGCCGACGAATTAAAACAAAAATAAAAAATGAAGAAAAAACTGATGGCACTTTTATTATTGGTATTAACTTGTGCAATGCAAAGTGACAAACCTGCCTACTTTATATATGATAAAGAAGGAATACTTACTTCTTACGAAAAACTATTAAATGATGCCAGTGAAGCGGATATTGTTTTATTCGGAGAATTGCATGATAGTCCGATTTGTCACTGGTTGCAACTGGAACTTACCAAAGATCTGTATAAAACTAAAAAAGATCAATTGGTCTTAGGTGCCGAAATGTTCGAAACCGATAATCAGCTCATACTGGATGAATATATTTCAGGCAAGATAAAAACAAGCAGTTTTGAAGCAGAAGCCAAATTATGGCCCAATTATAAAACCGACTACAAAGCATTGGTTGAATTTGCACGGAAAAACAAGATTCCGTTTATTGCCACCAATATTCCCCGCCGTTATGCTTCACTGGTAAACAAAAGTGGTTTTGAAGCCCTGGATGCCTTGAGTAAAGACGCAAAATCATTCATTGCACCATTACCCTTCGATTACAACGCCGATTTGAATTGTTATAAGCAAATGCTGAAAACTGACAGCAGTAGTAATATGGGTGCTTCTTCACATATAACTCCGAATCTGCCAAAAGCCCAGGCAGCCAAAGATGCGACGATGGCTCATTTTATTTTAAAAAACCGGAACAAAGGACAGGTTTTTCTGCATTTCAACGGATGCTATCATTCTGATAACTTCGAAAGCATGGTCTGGTACCTGAAAGAGGCCAAACCCAAATTAAAAATCCTTACTATTTCCAGTGTTGAACAAGAGGCTATTGATACATTGGCTAAGGTAAATATCAATAAGGCAGATTATATTTTGTGTATACCTGAAAGTATGACTAAATCGTACTAATTGTTTATAAAGTTGTAAAGTTTATAAAGTAGAAAGTAATAGATTGTGAGTGGTTTTAGACAAAAAATCGCACTTGCCTAAATTTCTCTAAATAAGGCTGATATCCGTGCTTATGATAATATTACTTCAGAATGAAATTCTCAATGGCTTTAACTACAATCAAGCTAATCAGTCACAATAATTAATTAAACGTAAACATCAGATTTACAAAGAAATTCCAAATGGTTACTACCGCTATGGCAAATAATTTGGAAATGTAAAAGTTCTTATTGAATTTACTTACCAGTGTCCACAATATCAGTGTATTGATTCCCAATCCAATGAGGGAAATAAAAAGAAACTTACTGTATTCTAAACCAATTTCAGGATTCAGACTGTGGAAAGTCCAGATTCTGTTGAATACATAATTGGAACTGGCTGCAATGGTAAAGCCAATGGCATTGGCAATATATTTTTGTATTTTAAATATTTCCTTGCAAAGATAGGTAAAGCTAAAATCAACAATCACACCCGAAGCACCGACTATGCCGAATTTTAGAAACTTCAGAATTAATGCTCTGCTTATCAGTAAGTTCATTTTAGCAATTTAAGGCTGCAATTTTACGAAAAATTTGGCAATAATACTGTTTTTTCATTTGAAAACTTTGATAATTGAAAAAATCATTATCCGAAAAATAAATTCCTGTATCAAATCATTAGTGTCCGATAAAAAAATATAGATTCTTCGCTTCGCTGAGAATGACAACATATTATAGGGATATAGAGTAGGGTGTGGTCAGAAAGCGGCGATGCCGCTTTC
>CAIUKU010000404.1 GCA_903899825.1 uncultured Bacteroidales bacterium
CTGAAAGCAAAAGCTTTTCGTGCTTTTTTTTTATAATATTCAAATCATTTGTTTTCAGGTTCTTTCATTATTAAAAAACAATTCAAATAATTAATTTTTAGAGTGCAATTTTTTCCTAACTTTGTAGTTATTTTAATATCTAATTCAATACAAAATGAAATTTCTTTCCTTCATATTTTTTACTTTCATGGTATTTGCAATTGCTTTTTCTCAAAATCCAAATTATCTACAAGAAAATGATTCATCCCTAATATTTCAAAAAAAAACATATCCATCTTTCAATAAATACGATAATAAATTACAGTTTCATTTTAGTACAGGTGCGTCTGTGTTTACTTCTGGAAAAACGACAGTTTTTACTAAATGGATCAGCCCTGGATTTACCTATCAGGTGAACCCGAAACTAAACTTACATTTAGGTAGTTTGATGTTAAACGGGAATAACAATCAATACTTTAATTCAGAACAGCAAAATTTTGAAAGAAATAATCCAAATCAGGTTTTTCTTTATATCTCAGGAGATTATCAGATTACTAAAAGCATAAAGTTTAAAGCCACTTCATTTAATGAATTAAAAGAGAAAAACTCAAATCAAAATAATTATTACTATAACCAAATGGGAATTGATATTAAAGTAAATGATAATTTTTTTATAAGTGCCGATTTTATAAATGAAAAAGGGAATCGTCCATTTGGAATATATAATAATAGTATGTTTTTTAATGCAAATGATTATCAGGGCAATGGATTTTTTAATAATGTAATGCATAATTCTTTCCGATAACAAAAAATAATAAATAAATGGAAAAAACTTCATTGATTGATCGTTTCAACAATTGGGCACGCAGGTCTATTGGCTTAAAATTATTATCTATTGGCGCTCTGATATTGATTTTATTAATTCCTGCTACAATGTTAAATTCTCTGATTCGTGAACGCCAGCAAACCAGAGATGCTGCGGTTGAAGAGATTAATTCCAAATGGGGTAGTAGCCAAATAATAGGTGGACCAATAATTACAATCCCTTATAAAATAAGTATAAAAAATAATGATGGAAAATGGGAAGACCAGATAAAATATGCTCATTTTTTACCGGACAATATAAAAATTAAAGGTGAAATTATACCTGAAAAGCGTTACAGAGGTATTTATGTAACGGTATTATATAACTCAAAACTAAATATCAATGGAGACTTCTCCCCATTAAATATTTCATCACTCAATATACCAAAAGGAGATTTTTTTCCTGAGGATGCTTTTATTTCTATAGGAATTACTGATATGAAAGGAATTAAGAGTAATATTCTTTTAAAATTAAATGATTCATCTTATCAGATGGGACCTGGTATAAAATCAGCCGATATTTTTTCTTCCGGAGTTTGTATTCCGTTGAAAATTAATATGGAAGATAAATATAATTTTAGTTTTACATTAAATTTAAACGGTAGCAGAAGTCTTGATTTTCTTCCTTTTGGAAAAGAAACGGTGGTCGAATTGAAATCCAAATGGGCAAACCCTAGTTTTGAAGGTAGTTTTTTGCCTGACGAAAGAAAAATTTCTGACACAGGTTTTGTTGCTAAGTGGAAAGTCTTACAACTTAACCGGAATTATCCTCAACAAGGATGCGGTGCTTTTCTTGGTGAAAATCCAGTACAGAATTCTGAAATTGAAAATCAATACAGAGAAGATTATTCTGATGATTATACTTCTGTAAATAGTTCTGGGAATAATGTTGCTTCGTTTGGTGTAAAACTCATGCTTCCAATTGATGAATACCAGAAAACAATGCGTTCGGCAAAATACAATATAATGTTTATTTTCCTTACATTTCTGGCGTTTTTCTTTATGGAAATTTTAAATAAAACACGCATTCATCCTATTCAGTATTTATTGGTTGGATTTGCTATTACTTTGTTTTACATATTATTACTATCTGTATCCGAATATGTAAAATTTAATACTGCCTATTGGCTGGCTTGTGCAGTCATTTTGCTTATGATTACTTTTTATTCCAAAACTATATTCAAAAGCAATAAGATAACTGCTTTAACGGCTGCCATATTAGCATTGTTGTATGGATTTTTCTTCTCGATTTTACAATTACAGGATTACGCTTTATTAATTGGTAGTCTCGGCTTATTGATTATTCTTGCTGTAATTATGTATTTGAGCCGTAATATCAACTGGTATTCAATCAATGATGTAAATACCGGGAAATAAAAAATAAGCTTTTTTTTTAAAAATTATTTTTTA
>CAIUKU010000405.1 GCA_903899825.1 uncultured Bacteroidales bacterium
AAAGATTACATTACTTTAGAAACAAACTCAAATACAGAGCAAATCTTAAAAATTTTAAATCCTCTCGGGCAAACAATGTATACCACATCTTTTAAAAAGAAAGCAACGCTGAATACCTCAGCTTTCCCAAGAGGAGTTTATGTACTAAAACTTTATACTGAAAATGAAACAGTGGAAAGGAAGTTCGTTAAGCAATAAAAACTTAAAATGCAATATGTTACACCATAGAGAAATAATTAATCTTTAAAGAGGAGGTTATATGAAAAAAATAGTTTTACTTTTTGTAACGATAAACTTTTTAAGCTTGCTATCTTATGCGCAGTCTCCAAACTGGCTTTGGGCAAAAAGTGCAGGTGGAACGGATTTTGATTTTACATATTCTGTTGCAGTTGATGTTTCAGGTAATGCTTATGTTGCCGGATTTTATTCAAATTCCTCTATAACATTTGGTGCTAATACATTGACAAATGTGGGAGCTAGGGATATGTTTCTTGCAAAATATGATGCCGCAGCTAATGTGGTCTGGGCAAAAAGTGCAGGAGGAACAGATGTTGATGAAATGAGGTCTCTTGCGGTGGATGCTTCTGGAAATACTTATGTGACAGGATGGTTTAAGAGTTCCTCCTTTGTTTTTGGCACCTCTACTTTGACGAATGCCGGAGATGGAGATATGTTTCTTGCAAAATACGATGCGCTCGGCAATGTGGTTTGGGTAAAAAGTGCAGGGGGGCAGAATACTGATATAGGAAGTTCTGTTGCACTCGATGTTTTAGGGAATACTTACTTGGTAGGATTTTTTTCAAGCTCCACAATCAATTTTGGTACCACTACTTTGACCAATGCAGGTGATTATGATATGTTTCTTGTAAAATACGATGCCACCGGTAATGTGGTTTGGGCAAAAAGTGCTGGTGGGTCGGCTTTAGATGGAGCACTTTCCTTTGCAGTGGATGCTTACGGGAATGCTTATGTGGCAGGATATTATGAAAGTCCTACCCTGATTTTTGGTTCTACGACATTAACGAATGCAGGTTCCGGGGATATTTTTCTTGTGAAATACAATGCCAGTGGAAATGTAGTTTGGGCAAAAAGTGCAGGCGGAACAGGATTAGATGAAGCGATGTCAATTGCAGTGGATGCTTCAGGGAATACTTATGTGGCAGGATATTTTTCAAGTTACACCTTGCTCTTTGGCTCTACTACTTTGACGAGTTTAGGTAGTGAGGATATTTTTCTTGCTAAATACGATGTCAATGGAAATGTGGTTTGGGCAAAAAAAGCTGGAGGAATGAGTGATGATAGAACAAATTCCATTGCAGTGGATGCATACGGGAATACTTATGTAGCAGGATATTTTTCAAGCACCAACCTTGATTTTGGTGCAACTACTTTGATTAATACAGGACAGGCGGATATCTTTCTTGCAAGGTATGATGCCATTGGCAATGTGATTTGGGCAAAAAGTGTTGGTGGTACAAGTGATGATAGAGCAATTTCCTCTGTAGTGGATGCTTATGGAAATATTTATTTAACAGGATCATTTTGTAGTGACACTTTTGCTTTTGGTTCCATTACTTTGACGAGTGCGGGAGCTTGTGATATATTTCTTGCTAAATTAAACAATACCATAGGAATAAATGAGATACATAATCTAAATAGCATTTCAGTTTATCCCAATCCCGTTAGAAATGAACTTATAATTGAAACCAACACTAATACTAAACAAAGCTTAGAATTATTAAACCTTCTCGGGCAAACAGTTTATACCTCATCTTTTAATAAGAAAGCAACATTAAATACCTCAGCATTTCCAAATGGAGCTTATATACTAAAACTTTATACAGATAAGGAAATGATAGTAAAGAAATTTATAAAACAATAACTTCAATTATTATGAAAAACACTTACATTTTAATTATTGCAATCTTTACATTAAATATTGCAAATGCCCAATGGCAACCTACAGGTCCTTACGGAGGGACAGTCAGTGCTTTAGCTATAAATGGTTCTGATATTTATGCAGGAACTGATGGTGAAGGTATTTTTCTTTCAACTAACAATGGAACATCATGGACTGCTGTAAATAATGGTTTGTCAGACTTATACATCAGAGCTATTGTTATGAAAGGGTCATACATTTTTGCTGGAACCTCAGCAGGTGTATTTATTTCAATGAATAATGGAGGAAACTGGTCATTGGTGTATGTTGGAATGCAGAGTATTGGTATTTATGCTTTAGCTGTGAGCGGTACAGTTATTTATGCAGCTACGGAAAATGGAATATTTAAATCAACTAACAACGGTTCAAACTGGACAGCTATAAATTCCGGAATCACAAATACTCAAATTCATTCTATAGTTGTAAACGGAACAAATTTATACGCTGGTTCTGAGAATGGTGGCGTGTATATATCAACTAACAATGGAGGAAGCTGGACTACAATAAATAACGGTTTGCCAAGTTCAACCATTTATTCTCTAGCTGTAAGCGGAACAACACTTTATGCAGGAACAGATAATGGAATATATCAATCCATTAATAATGGAACAACCTGGGCTTCATCTTTTAATGTAACAGCTAGTATTTATTCAATTAACATAATTGGAACAAATATTTTTGCAACAGGACCAGGAGTATTACTTTCTACCAACAATGGTGTATATTGGTCATATTTAAATAATGGTTTAACAGGGAGTATTTATTCCCTAGCAGTGAATGGGCAAAATTTATTTATAGGAACATCAAAAGGGGTATACCTTTCTGTTAACAACGGAGCTAACTGGAATGCTGTTAATTCTGGTCTAACAGGTATTTGGGCTAATTCAATTGCGGTAAATGGTTCAACTGTTTTAGCAGTTGCCAATGGATTAATCCGATCAACAGATGCTGGAACAAGCTGGTCTTCCTTAAATACAGTAGGTATATTCGGTGATATCCAATATTTAACTAAAATCGGGAACAAAATATATGCCATGACATATGGGGGCGGATTATATAGATCCGTTGATAATGGAACTAGCTGGATATCTATTGGAATAAATTTATTTAACTTTCTCCCTGAATCAATTATTGAAATTGGATCCTATCTATTTGCAGGAGGATTTGGAGGAATAGCCCGTTCAGATAATAATGGGACAAGCTGGACATTAGTAAATACAGGCTTAACAAATACAGATGTCAAATCACTTGTTGTTAGCGGATCTTATATTTTGGCTGGTACAAATGGAGGTATTTTCAGATCTTCAGACAATGGATCAAATTGGGTGAATTCAAGTTCTGGTTTAACTTCCTCCGTTTTAATTAATTCCTTAGCAGTAAATGGTTCAGCTATTTTTGCAGGAGCTAACGTAGGAGGAATGGTTCCCTTTGGGGCAGGATTATTTATATCAGTCAACAATGGTGCATCTTGGGTTAAAGCTAGCTTACCTAATTTATATATCAGTTCTTTTGCTTTAAGCGGGACAAAAGTATTTGCTGCAACTTATGGTGATATAATTTTATCAGAAGATAACGGTGTAAGCTGGCAATCTGTGAATACAGGTTTAACACAGTGGTATATCAATTCACTAAATGCTAATGTAACAGATCTCTATGCGGCTACTGATGGTGGTGTTTGGAAACGACCCCTTTCAGAAATGGTTGGGATTGAAGAAAATTCATTAAATAAAGGGATTTATGTTTATCCCAATCCCGCTACAAATTATCTCATGATTGAAGCTGCACAAAATGCCAGTATAGAAATTTTAAATATTGAGGGGAAACTCATAAAATCCTATAAAACAACTGGCAATAAAACAAGAATTGATATTTCGGATTTTGCAAATGGGATGTATATAGTTAAATCTTCTAATATGAATGCCAACTGTTTCTCGAAATTTGTAAAGCAATAAATTTATTAAAACAAAAACTATGAAATGTCCATCCCGAAACTTCGGGACCAACCAAGATGAATATATCATGGACATTCCATTGTCAAAATTTGGTTAAAAGCAATTAAAAGTAAAACAATAAAACATAGTAATTTAGTCACTTATAAAATATAAACAAATGAAAAAAAGCTGTTTATTTATTGGAATTTTATTTTCATCTGTGATATTATTTTCACAGACCCAAGATTCAACGTTAAAAAATACAACTTCATCCGAGGAATCATTAGGTATTAATTTTGGTGCCGGTTTAATCAGAAATACAATCACACCTTTACTTCAGATTAGTCTTAATTATACCAACAAAGATAGTTGGGGCGTCAGTTTAAATACTGCATCGTACTTCTTTTTTGAGCAAACACTTAAAGTTGACAATACAAAAGATTTTAGTATGTATATCAATACTTTTTTAAATGCTGAATTTTTATTTCGTGGATTTTTCGATAATTCAAAAAATAATACTAAAAACTGGAATGGAATAGGTATAGGTTCTCTTATCGGCAGAAGGGGAGATTACTTTACCGGAACAACAGCAAAGCTGTATTATATTTTTGAATATGAGCATATTACAATTACAACGGAGTTGATTTTTACAAACAATTTTAAAACAGTTTTCCCGGGTATTAGCATTGTATTTTGATTAAGGCACAAATTATTTCCAAGCTTGAATAAATAAATTATATCAAAAATTAATAAATAATCCAATGAAAAAACTTTACATCTTATTGGTTGCAATTTTCACTTTAAACACTGCAAATGCTCAATGGCAACAGACAAATGGGATTTCTACTAAAACTATTTTTGCTGTAGCTGTTAATGATACAAATATTTTTGCCGGGGCTCAGAATGAAGGTGTATTTCTATCAAAAAACGATGGTGTAAGCTGGACTTTAATGAATAATGGATTACCAAATACAACTGTTAACTCATTATGTGTTAATAAGACGAAGATTTTTGCCGGTACACAAGGATTAGGAATATATCTTTCAACAAACAACGGAATAAGCTGGAATGCTATAAACAATGGATTACCAGTTATTCAAGGATTTATTTGTACAATTAAATCAATAATTGAATGTGGAACAAATATTTTTGCAGGGACATATGGAGGAGGTGTTTTTCTATCTAATAATAATGGACAAAATTGGACATCAGTAAATACAGGTCTGACAAATAATATAATTACGTCTTTAGCCATTATTGGAACAAATATCTTTGCAGGGACTGAAGGAGGAGGTATTTTCCTATCAACAAACAATGGTACAAGCTGGACAGCTGTGAATACAGGTTTAACAAATATAGAAGTATACTCATTGGTTGTTTGTGGAACAAATATCTTTGCGGGAACTCATGGAGGTCTTTTTCTGTCATCAAATAATGGCTCAAGTTGGATTGATGTGAACATTGGTTTTATAGCTCCATTATCTATCTATTCTATGGTGGCAAGCGGAACAAATGTTTTTGCAGGTGTTGGTGGCGTTTATCTTACAACTAATTTAGGTGCAAACTGGTATGCAGTTAACACTGGTTTTAATAATTATTATAGTTATTCATATTCATTGGCCGTAAATGAAACAACTATCTATGCAGGAACTAAAAATGGTGGTGTATGGAAACGCCCAATATCTGAAATGCTTGGTATTGAGGAGAACTCAGTAAATAATGTAATATTTGCTTATCCTAATCCAGCTTCAGACAAACTATACATTCATCTACAATCAATAAATGAATTGCAAAATACAATTGTTTCCATTTTTAATGTTCAAGGTCAATTACTTCTGCAACAAGCTATAAAACTACCAAAAACAGAAATTAACATAAGAAGCTTAACCAAAGGAGTTTATATTGTTAAAGTTTCTAATATTAATGGTCCATATTTCTCAAAATTTATAAAAGAATAAGAATTAATAACAATAAAAAACAAAAACAATGAAAAGAAATTACATTTTAGGGATTATGTTGTGTTTGTTAACAATTAATTTTTCAAAAGCACAACCAAAAAATCATTCTTTACCTGATTTGAGCAATGAA
>CAIUKU010000406.1 GCA_903899825.1 uncultured Bacteroidales bacterium
GGCACATATAATGTTCCCTACTTTTTAAAAAGTTTTATCCTGACATTAATGATAAAAAAAATACAATATTTTTTACCAAGATTATAATGACCCACCACACACCCATCAAAGAGACTGCTCTTAAAATTACTAATCTTTCCAAGTCCTACAAACTTTATCATTCTCGTTTTGAAAGGATCAAAGAGTTTTTCCATCCATTCAGAAAAAAATATCATCAACGACATGAGGTTCTTAAAGATATTTCTTTTCAACTGCAACGTGGTGAAGTACTGGGAATTATAGGTCAAAACGGCAGTGGAAAATCTACTTTGTTGAAGATCTTGAATTCTGTCGTAACCCCAACATCGGGTAGTTTTTCCTGCAATGGAAAGGTCACTGCACTTTTAGAACTTGGTGGAGGTTTTAATAATGATTTGACTGGCATTGAAAATATCTATTATTTAGGTGCTATACAAGGGTATTCAAAAAAAGAAATGGAAAGTAAGGTGCAACAAATATTGGACTTTGCTGATATTGGAGAATATGCATGGCAACCCGTTAAAACCTATTCAAGCGGGATGTATGTTAGGCTCGCTTTTTCAATGGCTATCAATATCGATCCTGATATTCTGATTACAGATGAAGCGCTTTCAGTAGGGGATATACGTTTTCAACAAAAATGTTACAGGAAAATCAGGGACTTCAAAGATGCCGGAAAAACCATTCTGATTTGTACCCACAGCTTAAGTGCAGTAAAAGAATTTTGCACAAGAGCCATTTGGTTGCACGAAGGGATGATCAGAGAAGAAGGTGATCCAAATTTTGTAACTGACAGTTATAATACATTTATGCTTTCATTGGCAAAGGATAATAAATCAAATCAATCACTATCAGATAAGGCTAATGAAGCAAATGAAACAGAAGGATTTTCAGCTCCTGATCTTTTCCCTGACTTGATATGGCAAGACCTGACTGAATGCGAAAACTATGGTACGAAGGAAGCGCAAATTCAATTTGCAGCAATTGTTATACATTCCACCCAAAAAAATGTCCTGCAATTCTTGGGTGGTGAACCTATTCGTGTCTATTTGAATATTGTATCAAATCAAAGAATAATTCAGCCAGGAATTCAACTTGCAATCAACAATCAGTACGGAGCAGTTATTTTAAAAATAAAAAGCTATCATTATCAGCAGCCAGTCCTTTTAAATAATAGCAATAATCATGTTGTGGCTATTGATTTTGATTTCCCGCATTTAGGAAATGGGAGATATACATTCTCTTTTGGGCTGCACTCCGTTGTTGATAAAGTTGAGCAACAAATACACTGGGTTCATGATGGGATAATAATTGAAGTTTTTAATGCAGGCGCATTATATAAAACTGGTTCTCAAATAGTTGTTAAAGAAGTAACTTTTTCAGTTTTAAACTAACCCAATACTAAATGATTTTTCCATATTCAGATTCAGATGAAACTATTTAATAAAGCAATTGATTTACTAAACCAATTTAAAAAACAACGTTACGTTCTTTTAACGCTGATTGTAAGAGATTTTAATAGCCGCTACTTGTCATCATTTATCGGTTTGCCCTGGGCATTTATACAACCTGCCGTTTATGTTTTTGTAATTTGGTTTGCATTTACATTTGGATTAAGGGCAGGAAATACAGCTACAGGAGCACCTTTTGCCCCCTGGCTACTTGTAGGGATGATTCCCTGGCTTTTTATAAGTCAGACAATGATTGTAAGCTGCATGGCGCTTCCTGAATACGCATATCTCATCAA
>CAIUKU010000407.1 GCA_903899825.1 uncultured Bacteroidales bacterium
AAACAAAATAAAAATTAATCTGATGTAAATTTATTTACCAGCTTCCATTGGGAGAAAACAGAAAATCAGTCAGCGAATCTATATCATAAAGCAGTTGATAGGCTTTGGTCTCTTTTAAACAAAATGGTTCTAATAAAATAAGCATTTGTTTGTATCCTTCCTTAGTCATATCACAAAAAAATGATTGATTGTCTGAAGATGTAATACCTTCATCTGTAGCTGAAATTCTAAGTACAAGGCTACAATTGCGTGCCTGAATAAAGTCCAGTTTACATAACTCGAGTTCTTTTTGATCAACAATAAGATTTTGATGTAATATATTACAAAAAAGCATGGCCTGTGATTTGTCAAAATTGTACAATCTCACAATATTGTCACCATAAGCATTGATATGATCAATATAATCGAGTTCCATTATTAATTAATTTGGAATTTAAAATAAAAACTTAATAAACTTTTAACGCGAGTACTCTAAGTACTTTATAAACTATATACCGCTTTTGCCAGATCTTTCAGGTTGTATTGAGATGCCATGGTTTCGCCATAAGCTCCGGTGGTTCTTATAGCTATTAAATCCCCCCGTTTTGTTATTGGCAGATTCAATGCTTTTGCAAAACAATCAGAGGATTCACAGATTGGACCTACCACATCATAACGTCTAACTTCAGAAGAATCAGTTGTAATATTCTCCACTTTATGAAAAGCATGATACAAAGCCGGTCTTATCAAATCAGTCATTCCTGCGTCGATGATGGCAAAATTAGTCGTAATTCCTTTTTTAATATACAATACCCTGGAAATTAGAGTTCCGCTTTGTGCAATGATTGAACGACCCAATTCAAAATGAACTTTTTGCCCCGGGAAAAGTTCCAGAAAGTCATTGAATATCCTGAAATACGTTTCAAAATCAGCTAATAGGTTATTGTCGGGTTGTTCATAATTTACACCCAATCCTCCTCCTACGTTAATATGTTGAACGAGAATTTTATGTTCGCTGAACCATTGTTGGATTTCATTTATCCTGATACATAGACCTTTAAAAACAGACATATCTGTGATTTGTGAACCTATATGAAAATGCAAACCAATCAGATTAATATTCTTCAAAGATTTTAACAACATTAAAACATCTTCCAATTCCCAGACATTGATACCGAATTTATTTTCTTCTAAACCGGTAGTAATATAATGATGTGTTTTGGCATTAATATTAGGATTGATGCGCAATGCAATGTCTACAATTTTATTCTTTACTGCTGCCTGTTCATTGATTATTTCCAGCTCTGCCATCGATTCGCAATTGAAACAAAAAATGCCCTGATCAATTCCCGTATTAATTTCCTTATCAGATTTCCCAACACCGGCAAAGACAATATCATGTTTTACGAACCCACATTCAATTGCTTTTATTATTTCATTTCCACTCACACAATCAGCTCCTATACCATAAGCACTGATTATTTTCAGCATTTCAGTATTGGCATTGGCTTTCAATGCATAATGAACTTTAAAATTGAATTGAACCGATTCTTTTATCACAATATCCAATGTTTTTTTCAACAATGCAAGATCGTAATAATAAAAAGGAGTAGGAATATGCTGAAATTTTGAGATTTCTTCGTTTGTAAACATTTAGAAAACTTTATTATGAATGGCATTCAATGCTTCTTTTTTATCGGAGGTATTTACAAGAACAGATACATTATGATGACTTCCTCCATATGAAATCATTCTTACAGGGATATTCTGCAATGAATCAAAAATCTGAAAAGCAAAGCCTTTACTTTCGTTCAGAAAATTACCCACTATACTGATAATTGAAAGTTCAGTATCTACCTCAACCATCCCATAATGTTTGAGTTCATCCACTATCTGAGGCAAATGACGAATATCATCTATCGTAACTGATACAGCAACTTCTGAGGTAGTTATCATATCTATAGATGTTTTATAGGTCTCAAAGATTTCGAAAACTTTTCTTAAAAACCCATGAGCCAATAACATACGGTCTGATTTTATTTTAATGGCAGTAATTTCATCTTTGGCTGCAATGGCTTTGATGCCTTCCCCAACCACTTCACTACTGATTAATGTACCTTCGGCTGAAGGAGCCATTGTATTTTTTAATCGTACCGGAATATTCGCAATCTTTGCAGGCAAAATACTCGAGGGATGAAGGATTTTTGCTCCGAAATAAGCCAATTCGGCTGCTTCATCAAACGATAGCTGAGCCAAAGGTTTGGTATTTTCAACCATACGTGGATCATTGTTATGCATACCATCGATATCTGTCCAAATTTGAATTTCTTCTGCATTCAATGCCTGTCCGATGATGGATGCACTATAATCGCTACCACCTCTTTTCAGATTGTCAATTTCGCCAAATGCATTTCTGCAGATAAAACCCTGAGTAATATAGATTTTTACACCAGGATTTGCTTTCATTTCCCGGTTTAGATTTTCGCGGATATAGAAAGTGTCAGGTTCATTTTGTTTGTCAATTCTCATAAAATTGAGTGCTGAAACCAAAACCGAAGGTATATTTTGTTCTTGAAGAAAGAAATGAAACAAAGCAGTTGAAATTAATTCACCCTGAGCCAATATTGCTTTTTCCTCATAAAGTGTAAACATATCCTGGGTAAAGGATTTGATATAATCGAAGTGACAAGCAATGAGTTCTCTCCCTTTTTCAAGAAAAGCATTAGTCGAATACAATGCATTGACAACATCATAATAATTACACTCCAGCTTTTCTATTTTAGCATTTGCTGCTTGTTGATCTTTATTATTCAGGCAATCAGATATACTGACCAATTCATTCGTAGTTCCGGTCATAGCCGAAAGCACTACGAAGTTAACTTCATTGTTATTAACAAGTTTAGCTACTTCTTTAATAGAAGAGGAACTTCCGACGGAAGTTCCTCCAAATTTCAACACTTTCATTGTATAAGTTTAAAGTGTAAATATTAATTTACCACTGGATTATTAAGATTCGCAGGTACAAAACAAATTTCGGTCACCATAAGCATCATCTATTCTTCCTACTGTTGGCCAGTACTTATCATCATGAGGCATAGGAAATGCAGCTTGCTGACGGGTATAAGGTTTGTCCCAGACATCAGCGGTAACTTGCTGAGCGGTATGAGGTGCATTTTTAATTAAATTATTGTCTTTATCGGCTTTCCCGTTTTCGATGTCTGCAATCTCCTGACGGATAGCAATCATGGCATCTGCAAGGCGATCCAGTTCTGATAAAGGTTCGCTTTCGGTAGGTTCAATCATCAGGGTACCATGAACAGGGAATGCAACGGTTGGAGCATGGAATCCATAATCCATCAGTCGTTTTGCGATTTCTATCACAGGCAAATTGGCTGTATGGTGAAATTCGTTACAGTCTAAAATCATTTCATGAGCGCACATACCGTTTTTGCCGGTATACAATACTTTATAATGACCTTCGAAACGAACTCTTAAATAATTGGCATTTAAAATAGCAAAACGGGTTGCTTCTGTTAAACCTTCTCCTCCTAATAATTTTACATAAGCATAAGAAATAGGTAATACCATTGCACTTCCAAAAGGAGCAGAAGCAACAGCATGAATACCTTGTTCTCCTCCTGTTTTATGCATTTTATGAGTCGGTAAAAAAGCAGCAAGATGCTTTGCAACACCAATGGGACCAACACCCGGACCACCACCACCGTGAGGTATGGCAAACGTTTTGTGTAAATTCAGGTGACAAACATCAGCATTGATATTGCCCGGATTGGTGAGGCCTACCTGAGCATTCATATTGGCACCGTCCATATATACCTGACCACCATGACTGTGAATTATATCCACTATTTCCAGTATGCTTTCTTCAAAAACACCATGTGTAGAAGGGTAGGTAACCATAAGGCAGGATAATCTGTCAGCATATTGATCAGCTTTTGTTTTTAAATCAGCAACATCAATATTTCCCATTTCATCACATTTGGTAACAACTATTTCCATACCTGCCATAGCAGCTGATGCAGGATTGGTACCATGCGCTGATGAAGGAATGAGACAAACATTTCTGTTAACATCTCCTCTACTGCGATGGTAGGCACGAATGACCATCAAACCTGTATATTCACCTGCAGCACCAGAATTGGGTTGAAACGAAATAGCAGAAAAACCGGTAATTTCACAAAGATCTTTTTCGAAATTACTGATTAATTCGAGGTAGCCTGCAGCCTGATCAGCCGGAACAAAAGGATGAATAGCTCCAAATTCAGGCCAGCTCATAAAAAAGAGCTCAGTGGCTGCATTTAGTTTCATGGTACAGGATCCCAATGGAATCATTGCACGGTTCATGGATAAATCCTTAATCTCAAGTTTTTTGATATAACGCATCATTTCTGTTTCTGAATGATTTACGTTAAATACTTTTTGTTGCAGAAATTTTGTTGTTCTTGTCAATTGAGCTGGAATTGTTGTAATCAACTCACATTCTGAAGGAATACATACAAATTTTACGTATTCTTTATGATTGGCATCTGCAAAAAGCTTAAGCATATTGTTGATATCGCACAATGAAGTGGTTTCGTCAATACTGATACCTATTGTTACATCATCAATATAACGAAAATTCATTTTTAATTCCAATGCAGCTTTTTTAATCGTTTCAACAGATACACCTGATGGCAAACTTATGGCCAGGGTATCAAAGAAATATTGATTGAGTTGTTTATAACCGTATTTCTGAATTTCATTGTTTAAAACACCGCAAAGTATGTTGATATGACGGGTAATTTCTTTAATCCCTTTTGGTCCGTGATAAACAGCATACATACCTGCCATGGTTGCCAGCAGAGCCTGGGCAGTACAGATGTTAGAAGTAGCTTTTTCGCGTTTAATATGTTGTTCCCTGGTTTGCAATGCCATACGTAAGGCACGGTTTCCATGAATATCTACTGAAATACCAATGATACGACCGGGAATCTGACGTTTGAAATTTTCGGTACAGGCAAAAAAAGCTGCATGAGGTCCACCATAACCCATCGGAATTCCAAAACGCTGGCTGCTGCCAAATACACAATCAGCCCCCCATTCACCTGGGGGTGTTAGCAATGCTAATGACAATAAATCATCAGCAATACCCACAAAACTACCGTTGGCTTTTGCTTTTGAGACAAAGCCAGAATAATCATGAATTTCTCCAAACTGATCAGGATATTGAACTATTGCTCCGAATATTTTTTCGTTAAACTCAAAATTTGTATAATCACCAAATACCAGTTCTATTCCCAGCGCATTGGCACGGGTTACAATAACATCGATGCTTTGAGGAAAAAGATTACAGGAAACAAAACATTGATTGGCTCCTTTTTTTACAGCATCACGTGAACGGGCATTATAAAACATAATCATGGCTTCAGCAGCAGCAGTACCTTCATCTAACAAAGAAGCATTGGCAATAGGCATAGCTGTCAAATCACAAACCATTGTTTGAAAATTAAGCAATGCTTCTAAACGACCCTGTGAAATTTCAGCCTGATAAGGAGTATATGAGGTATACCAACCCGGGTTTTCCAGAATATTTCGGGTAATTACACCAGGTGTAATAGAGTTATAATAACCCATACCAATATAGGTTTTGTAGATTTTATTTTTAGCTCCGATTTCCCTAATATGATTAGAATATTCGAACTCATTCATTCCCTTGGGTAAATTGAGAGACGTTTTTAACCTAATAGAAGATGGTACTGTTTTGTCAATCAGCTCATCAAGCGTTTCAACGCCGATTTTTTTTAACATCAGTTGAACTTCTTCTTCGCGAGGACCGTTGTGACGTTTAATGAAATTATCAGTAATCATTTGAAAATGTTTTTATTGATTGTTTTTATTGATATAATGATGGAAGCGCAAAGATAGGCATTTTTTAGAAAACGGGTAAGAAGATAATTGAAATTTTGATTTGGAATTTGATTGAATTTGGAAAATTATGATCCAGCTAATTAAAGATTAAATGTAAATTCAATTTGAAATGATTCATAAATTACTAAAATTTATTACTTTTGAATATTAATAAAAGAGACATTCAAATTTAATCAGTTATACCAGAATGATTTATAAATCAGTTCAATAGTAAATGGTATAGTGCCGATTAGAAATATAGTGTAGTTCCAAGAACGATAGTGAATTGAACTACTATATATTTCATTTCGGTATTACCTGAGATTCATATAGAATTTGTTACATTTTCACAATATCTTTAATTTACATCTAAAACACTTAAAAAATGATAAATAATTTCAGATTAAAAATTCTATTCCTATTGTTTATTTGTTTTAATCTTGGCATATTTCATCGAGCCTATTCTCAAGTTTATGTACAAAACGAAAAATATATTGAATTATGCAACAGAGACAGTCTTAAGAATAAAAAATCTATTTTAATAAACCTGGGAAGAAAATTGAGTGTAAAATATTACAAAAACGGAAAAACAGAAAAAACGAAAGGGATTTTAACTGAAATAAATGATTCAACGATAACTTTAGAAATCACAAAATCTCAAAAAAATAAACTTACACAAAGCAATCAAAAGATTGTATTTAAAACTATTATCTCTATTGATTCAATAAATCAGTTTGATTTACAAAAAAACAAAACAGGACAAAATATATTATCAGCAGGTATTTTTGGTGATTTGACAGGCATTATAATTTTAAACACAACTACAAGCTGGTCAGGAATCGCTGCAGGAGCTATCATTACAACTTCTTCATTAGCAGTTACATTGATAGGTATTATATGGATAGTTGAACAGTCCAGAAGAAATAAATTGGATGTATCAAAAAAATGGAAGATTTTAATTAAATCCTAAGAGAAACAATATTTAGCTAAAATTATTAAATAATCATCAGGTTTGAATCATCGCAAAAAACAAAAAGAGAGACTTTCTATAGAAAACCTCTCTTTATCAATTATATAATTTTTGTGTTGAAATTAATACAACACAACCATCTCCTTTTTTAGTTTATCAAATTACCCAAGCAATCCACCATTCTGGTATATTTTCAACTGTGCATCATAGAATTCATTGAGCTGAGCAGTTTTCATATTACGTAAATTAGTCAACTGACCACTAATAAAGTTCACACGGATGGTATCTCCATCCTTCAAATCAACAGCTTCCATAACTCCTGTTTTATAAGTAAGAATAGGCATGGCTGCATTGATAGCATTGCGTTCGTAAATAGCACCATAGGATTCAGCAATTATGCACTGTATACCTAAAGAAGTAAAACAATCCACTGCTTGCTGGCGGGAACTGCCTGCACCGAAATTTTTGGTTGTAACAATGATATCTCCGGTTTTTGCTTTTTTTGCAAAATCTTCGTAGCCTTTCAGGTTGTCGAAGGTATATTGTCCCATTTCCTTGATATCAGTAATGGTTAAATAACGATTGTGATAGATCATATCAGTGTCGATGTCATCTTTTTTGATGAACCATACCCTGCCTTCCACTTCGGTTTTCTTTTCGGTTTTTACAATGTCTTTTTTACTATCTGCAGGTTTTGTATTCCCTTTTTTCATAAATAAAGCTGGCTGAACCGCCAGATCATCTGCAGTAGTAATATAACCTGAAACAGCAGAAGCTGCTACAGTTGCAGGAGAAGCCAGGTATACAAATCCTTTGCCCTGTTTACCTTCAAAATTGCGGTTTCCTGAACTAATAGTAACCTCACCGGGTCCGTTTTGACCAACTTGTCCGGCGGCACATCCAGCACATCCAGCATTGGAAACCATGGCTCCGGCATCTTTAAATATCTTGATCAATCCTTCTTCAAGGGCCTGATTCCAGATAGTATCCGTTGAAGGTACTATTTTTAACACTACACCTGGAGCTACTTTACGTCCTTTTAGGATTTGGGCTGCAATACGGAGATCTTCCATACGTCCATTGGTACAACTACCAATAAATGCAGAATCAATCTTGGTTTTCTTTACATTTTCTACTGAAATATCATCGTGTGGATGACCTGGATTGGCTACCATTGGAACAAATTTGCTCATATCAAGTTCAAAACTATTAGCATACAATGCATCAGTATCTGCTTTAACTGCTTTATGACGTATTCCTGATTTTTGAGCCAATTCATCAAGTATAGCATCGTTAGGTGTAAACATCAGAATAATTGCACCCATTTCTGTTGCCATTGAAGCAATGGTTATACGTTCATCTAAACTTAGTTTTTCAATGGCTTCACCATAAATCTCTACAGAATAGCCCAATAATTTATTGGCGCCAAAAGTATTTAATAGATTCAGTGCAATGTCCTTTGCACTAACATTGGAAGGACATTCACCTTTAAAGTTAATCTTCACGGATTCCGGAACTTTAAACCATACGGAACCTTTGGCCCAGGCAGCTGCAATGTCCTGATCGCCCATACCCTGTCCGAAACAACCAATTGCACCCATAATATTAGCATGAGAATCTGTGGAAACGAAGGTAGAACCGGGATAGGCCAATCCTTTATCAATAGCTATGTGCGTACCAATACCCGCATCAACATCATAAATGGCGATGTCGTTTTCACGGGCAAACATACGGCAATATTGCTGATTGGCAGCATATTTCTGATCACTTCCTCCGGGATTGCAATCGAAGGTAAAACATGTTTTTGACGCATCGGCAACTGTCAGGCCATTGTCAATGATGTTTTTTACAACGTTTGCACCTCCGAAATCGCGGGCAGCACGGGCATCAATAAAAACATCGATAATATCATTTGCTTTCACAACACTTTGGTTGGAATGAGAAGCGAGGATTTTTTCTATTATATTCATTGTTTTTTTATTTGGTGATTTGGTGATTTGGTGATTCTTAGCGTTAGCTTAGTCCCGAGTTACAATTTCTTACGAAGTATGAGTTAGAAATTGTTATTCGGGATGGCGATTTGGTGATTTGGTGATTTATCTCTTTTGTTGCTTTAATTTTAGAGTTTTTTTGGTAGTTGCCAATATTGCTAATATTTCAATTGCTTCTTTTCTTAGAAATTCAATATTGGTTTTTTGTATTAGATCTGTTTCTTCGACTATTTCTAACCAAAAAACGGTTTCATCGGCTTCCTCAACACAAATGCAAATTTTAGCATAAAATTCGGCATCTGATCTGGCTCTTGTTGCTGCTCTATAATTAGCTGCAACTGAAGTTCCTGATTTACAAAGTTGATTTCCAACAACAAAACCGGAAGTATTTCGAGGAAATAAGCTTACCAATTTAATAATTTCAACAGCAAATTTTTTAGTTCTTTGCCTCAGAATTTCACTACTAATTGGATTATTGTTACTAATCATTTAATGCTCTTTTAAATCACCAAATCACTAAATTACAATATTACAAAATTATTTCAATCGATCTTTAAATGGTTCAAAAGTCATAAAATCTGCATGATGTACTATAAATGCTTCGGTAGTTCGCTTAACCATATCGCCTTCACCGGCATGGGTTGCAATGATATGACATACTTCTGCAGGAACTCCGCATTGTTCGGCTAAAGATACCCCTGAAAATGGATGACGCAAATATTTCCCATATTTCCCCTGTACAGATTTACCATCTTTCATCTCATATTCAAGTAATTTGCCTACATCAGCAAGAATAGCACCGGCTATCAATACATCCATATTTACAGGCAAATCAGTTGTAAAGAATTCATTCATTTTATTGCCCGCATCTTTTGCAATATGCACTACACAACGTTTGTGAGCCATAAAACTAACTTTTAAATCAGGTCCGCATAGCAATGTAAACGGAATCGAATTTAAGTCTTCAGGAGTTAATACACTTTTTTCGAGGGCAACTTCCCAGGTTTTTGCTGTTTTTTCCCTCAAATCCTGATCTTTTATCCATAAAAGTTCAGGCCATAATTCAACAACTTGTTTATTCATCATTTTATGTTTATTTGTTCATTTTTTTTGCAAATTAAAAATAAAGGTTAAAGTATAAAGGTTAAAGTTTAATGGTTAAAGTTTAATGGTTAAAGTATAAAGGTTAAAGTATAAAGGTTAAAGAATAAAGGTTAAAGTATAAATAACTAATAAAACCAATAACCAATAACTAAATTCAAACTACTTTATAAACTTTATGAACTTTATAAACTTTTAACTCATTAATTCCCCCAATATTTAGTTTTAAAAGGAAACTCTTTAAGCATTTCCCCTGAATAGTAAAATTCATAAGCCAGTGCACCAAAAGTATAAGATCTGTCATTGATAGTAATTCTGGATCCTCCCACTCTTGGTGTTGGTCCTGGTTTTGAATATTCAAAACCTACATTGTACAAAGTAGCCAATATTTCAGGTCGATCAGATATATCAAATCCTGCTTTAAGCCATTGCTCTCTTACCTGACGTAATATTAGAGCAGCATAAAGATAAGAATAATAATGGTTTCTATAATCTACCAATCTGTTGAATCTTTCTTTAGTATCTGTTGAGTTGAAGTTAAGTAAATCCCTGTAATTATAGCCTAAATAATAAGGAGATAGGCTATCTTTCAAAAATTTCTCTACTTTAATAGCCGTTTCTTCTTTGATTCCTGTAACGCCCAATGAAAACTTAGATTCTACTGATAATATTTTCAAAGGACTGATTACTTTTTTATAGACTTCACGCTTCGAATTAAACAGTCTCATTTGTTCACCTAACAATACCGAAACAATTAAACGGGGCTCTACATTTGTAAGTTTTGCTGCACTGTCAATTAATGGAATATCCTTAATCACAGAAATTTTAAAGTTTTGCCATTCTTCAATATTCATCCATTCAAAGATATTGGGCATTACTGAATCAATTTTTATTTGCTCATCAAAAATCTGACTCAACTTATTGATTTTGTGCTGGAAATCAGTATTATCCTGCAAACGGATATTCACAGCATCAAACATTTTTTCTGCAGTACCAATATGATGATGCTGCATAAAAGCATTGTGAATCAAGGTTGCATTCTGAGGATAATACTCATTTAAAAGTTTGAGTTTATGATAGAACTTAGCAATTTTAGTAACTTCTGCCAAAGAAGTATCCTGCTGTAACAATTCATAATCTTTTTCAGCGTTCTTACTAAAATAACGGTCATTATAATCTACGGCACCAGGATCGTTGAATAAATGTAATTTTATTGCAAAAAAAGAAGTAGTTAGCACAAATCCTATCAAGGCAAAAACAATTACGATAACAGTAGTTGTTATGCGAATTGTTTTGTTAGATTGCAGTTTTTTTAGCATATTTTTTATAAATTTTGCGCAAAATTAATAAATTCAAAATAAAATCAAATAATAATTTAATTTATTAGTTATCAGTCAATTAATTTATTATAAGTGATTTTTACTTTATCCTTTTTACTTTATCCTTTTTACTTTATCCTTTTTACTTTATCCTTCTAATTCCAATAACGTTAGGCATTTTTCTAAATTCTTTATTCCGGTCATGAGCAAACGTACGGCTTACATAGCTTCCGATTTTTTCAACCACAGTTTCTCCATTGTTCAGATATAGTGAAGATTCGGGTCCACCCTCCAGATACATTGCTGTTTGAATATCAGCAGGTAATTTGAGCATAAAACTGATAAATTCATTGGGTGTATAAGGTGAACGAGTGAAAAGAAACAATACATTTCCTTTTTTATCAATAGCCAATACCACCATGCTACATCGCATTTTCCGCTTTTGAATCCATTCCAGTGGTTTACGGTTCATATCAATCATCCGCATCGATTGTGTAAATGAGTGGTATCTATCTTTGTAGCTTTCCCAGTTTTCGTTTTGCAAGTCAATAATTTTAAAAGCGGGTAAGGTTGTATCAACCGGATTGAAAGCTGCAACGGCATAATAATTTGGTTTTAAAACCGGATTATTAAAATGCATATAATTCTTCATAAAGCCAACATTGTAAATATGGCCTACACCTCCATACATTCCTGCATTAATCGCTGCAACCAAACCACCTATTTCACTCCATTCTTTAACAGAACGCTGCATACTATCATGTTCCGAAGCTGACAGCAAATGAAAAGAAAAATAATGCGGATCAATTTTCAGGATGGTAACCTTGGCATCGCTGATTTTTGTAATACGTGGTGCCTTGACTTCAGTAATAAATAAACCTTTTTCAAGCATTTTCCACTGTATGGGTTTTGGTGGATTTTCAGCATAAACAAAGCATTGATTCATTAATATCAAAAACTGAAATAAAAGAAAAATCTTTTTCAAAATCATTTATTTTTTTAAGTCTGAATTATTTTAACTACCTGAAAATATAATTAATATTTATGGTAATGAGCTTTATGAATATTAATGGTATCATATTAAAAAGAGGACGAAGCGTGCTCCGTCCTCTTTCTTTTAAAATTTATTTCTTTATAATTTAGCAATGATTGCATCCGCCATTTGAGTAGTAGAGGCAGCACCTTGATTTATAGCATCCTGAGATCCACGAAGCTTCATCATATCGTAACTCTGAACTTTTCCTTCTTCAACAACAGCTGCAATTGCTTTTTGAATCTTAGCTGAAATTTCTTTTTCACCAATATAATCGAGCATCATACAAGCCGACATTACCATTGCAATTGGATTAACAATTGAAATTTCGTAATCAGCATATTTTGGTGCTGAACCATGAGTTGGTTCAAAAACAGCAACTCCACCTTCTCCAAATTGTGCACTGCATGCAAAGCCAAGGCCTCCGATTAATCCGGCAAAACCATCAGAAATAATATCTCCAAACATATTACTGGCTACCAGAACATTATAATCTTCAGGGTTCTTGGTCAGCCACATCATTTGTGCATCAATATTGGTATCCCAAACTGCAATTTCAGGATAATCTTTTTTACTCATTTCCTGAGCAATCTTAAGCATCATACCGGATGTTTCGCGAACAACATTTGGTTTTTCGCAAACAGTTATCCCTTTATAGCCGTTTTCTCTTGCATACTCAAAAGCGGCTTTTATAATACGGCTGCAATATTTCTTAGTAAGAATACGGGTTGAAACAGCCAGTTCTTCTTTTGGACACCATCCGAAATTTTCAGAGAATTTAGGGTGTGTCATTAATGCATCATAAACCTGTGCAGGTGGATTGGTCCATTCAATACCACCATATAATCCTTCAGTATTTTGACGAAAAATCATTGCATCCACCTTAGGTTCTTCAATCGTATTTCCTGCACCACGACGAATAAAATTCAAAGGATTGCCCTTGAATGTTTTGCAGGGTCGCATACAAATATCCATTGCAAAATGTTGACGCATGGCAACAATAGGACTGTAATAAACACATCCTTTGTCTTTTAATTCAGGAGCTAGTTCAGCTATTGCTTTGTCTTTAGGTTTTGAAGTAATCGCACCAAATAAACCGATTTTGTGCTTTTCCAATAAAGCAATCGTTCTGTCAGGCAAATGGTTACCTTCTTTACACCAAAATTCCCAACCAATATCACCATTAACATATTCCGCTTCAAAACCAGCTGCATCTAATACTCTTATCGTTTCATCGAGTACTACTTTTCCGATACCATCGCCAGGCATCGCTACAATTGTTCTTTTTCCCATATTTTTAATGTTTTTTTGTATGTGTTTTTTTGTTTTAAAATACGCATCAAAAATACAATAGATTTTTATATTTACAATAGGGAAAATTAATTTTTTATCGACATTATTTATGCATTTAAATATAAAACTTCTAAAATAAAGAAAAGCATCCATTTTAAATTAACTG
>CAIUKU010000408.1 GCA_903899825.1 uncultured Bacteroidales bacterium
ATAATGAACCTAGAAAATTCAATTTGCAATTCTTTTATTATTCTAATGAAAATAATTATGAATTAGAGGACATGCTTCCTACAATTCTTATAGAAACAGTTGTTGCGAATACAATTGAAAAATTAAAAGTAGAAATAACAGACATATTTAAAATTCACACGGATAAACCAGTTTCATTCTCAATTAATGAATTTAAAGGGAAAAATAAAATAACACATGAGTTAAGTAGTAGATTTGAGGAAGAGTTTAAAAACTTTTTAAATATTGAGGTTTATAACATTTTAACAGAAATTTCTAAAGAAAAAAGTATAACAAAACGAATTACTGCTGTGAACGAAAAGTTACCATTATATCATCAATTTTTTGTTGAAATTATGAATAAATTTGATATTAAAATTGAATCTGGCGAGTAAATTTCGAGTGTTTTAAAAAATAATAATTATGATTATCCCACAGTTTCTAACATCGTGCAAGCCGCATATTTGCTGGGATTGATACGCTAAGCACAAAATTTTAAATATACGCAAAAATTGATAATTTAATGCTAATTTAAAATTTTATGCTATACGCGACCGGTCTAAGGTCGCAAAAACGACGGCCTGCACGAGGACCGTTACCGACAATACCAGAAGCATTTTTCTATACATTATACTATAACTATATATTATATAATAATGTATCGAGAGCCAAGTGAGGGTGGGAGATTCCCAAACTTATACTTTTTATAAAACAGAATAAAAAAGGCCTTAAAATAAAGTCCATTTTGACGATTTTCGGCGCGGGTGGTATATTGATCTATCCCGATGTAAAAAGTCTTAAAATTCGCACTTGTTTGGAGTCAAAAAGGGGAGGTATTTGTTGTGGATAAATTCGTGAAATATTTTACAGCTAAAAATTAAAAATAAATTGAATTATTTAACGGTGCAGATAAAAGTACTGAAAGAAAAATAAATAATTTATTATTTATTTTACTGAAGTACTTTTATCTATAATAAATAACTAATACTATATATTATGTTTCTTAATGTATAGTAAACAAATATTGCACGAATTTTCACTACCCAGGTGCGTGGGCTTGTCCACAAACGGCGCGGACAGCCGGTTTGTTAAGCATCTGAAGGGCGGGCATGAGAGAAAGAACAAACCGGAGTCATCGTTTGTGGAGACTTTTTCTGGTTACTATTTTGTGTGGTGACAAAAGAGTAACTGGGGACTGGGGCAACGCCCTAGGTTAACAAGAGTCAAAATTACGTTTACATAGCAATCTAAAATAAAAAGTATAAATTTGGAAGGAGCAAATATGGAGATTCGGCTAATGGTACAGTCGGTAACCAGGTGCGTAGCACAATTCCGCTAGTATTTAACACTAGGCCTGCGGCCATGCGTGTAGGTCTAAGGTGAGCGGAACAGTGCCAGCACCTATCCGTTACCATTCAGTTCCTGAAAATTTCGTACTATGATGATACCAATGTAGACAAACTACTTATATATGCCGATACTCAAGCTGACGCTAAAATATTTGATAATAACTGATTACTTAGCAATCGCAATTTTACTTTAAATTTATATCTAAAAAATATGAAGAAAATACTTATTATAAATGTTTTAATTTATTTTAGCATTAATTGCTTTAGCCAAGACATTATTGGTGGGAATTTTTATATTCAACAGACTGGTGTTAGTACAATTATGGTTACTCTGAATATATTTACAATTG
>CAIUKU010000409.1 GCA_903899825.1 uncultured Bacteroidales bacterium
AGTCAAAGCTTCTGAAATAACCAATTCACCTGTTATATTATAAACAGATAAAATCAAATTTGCATTATTAAGATTATCGGTGTTTAAAGTAAGAATGTCAGAAACAGGATTGGGATAAATACTAAAATGTTTTTCATTCATATTTTCAGATATTCCTAAACCTCCACCATTGGTAGTTTTAAGAATTCTCCCTTTATTACCAACTGTAAAACCTGTGTTTGCATTAATAAAAAATATATTATTCAGGTTATCATACGTTCCACTAATACCACTGCTTTGAATAGTCCAGTTAGCACCACCATTAATGGTCTTCAGAACTTTAGTCCAGCCAGCAGCATAGCCAGTATTGGCATCAACAAAATAAATAGTAAAAATATCATTTGAAACACCACTTGTTTGGGCAGTCCAGGTTGCTCCACCATTTGTAGTTTTAATAATTTTCCCACTTTGCCCAACTGCATAACCGGTATTTACATCCGTAAAATAAACGGAATTGAGATTATTATTAGATCCGGAAATACCACTATTTTGGACAGTCCAGTTTGAGCCTCCGTTAATCGTTTTAAGAATTGTTCCAGAATCACCAACAGCATATCCCGTAGTAGTATTAATAAAATAAACTGATTTTAATAAATTTGTTCTCCCACTGGTTTGTGAAGTCCATGTATTCCCCGAATTGGTTGTTTTAATTATTGTTCCTCCACTGCCAACAACATAAGCTGTTGTTGCGCTTGGAAAACATATAGATTTTAAATTTCCGGTAGCGTTACTGCTTAGTGGTGACCATAATGTTCCTCCATTGGTGGTTTTTAAAATTAAACCCGATCCACCTACAATATATCCGGTATTAACATCCGTAAAACGAACCGAATTTAATATAGAATAAGTATTACTGACTTGTGGTGTCCAAATTGTTCCACCATTGGTAGTTTTTAATATCATACCACCACTTCCCAAGCCATCATCATCACCAACAACATAACCATTGTTTGCATCAATAAAATAGACCGAATAAAAATCGTTGGTTTTTCCACTTGTTTGTAAAGACCATTGAGCGTTTGTATTTATTGTAATTGCAATAAATACAGTAATCATAAATACAGTTTTCTTCATTTACTATTTATAATTTAAATTATTTACATTTATTTTTTTAACCAGATAATTACAGCATAAATATGCTTATACGTCAATTCTGGCATATTTTGCATTTTTCTCAATAAATTCTCTGCGGGGAGGTACTTCATCGCCCATCAGCATTGAAAATACTCTATCTGCTTCAGAACCACTTTCAATTGTAATTTGTCTTAATGTCCTGAATTGAGGATTCATGGTAGTATCCCAGAGCTGTTCTGCATTCATTTCTCCAAGACCTTTATAACGTTGAATATGAATATTGCTTTCTTTTCCGTTCACTGTATATGATTCAACAATCTGAGCTCTTTCTTCTTCAGTCCAGCAATAACGTTCCTCTTTCCCTTTTTTGATCAAATATAATGGAGGTGTAGCAATATAAATATAGCCTTGTTCAATCATTTCTTTCATATAGCGAAAGAAAAAAGTAAGTATTAATGTAGCAATATGACTACCGTCCACATCAGCATCGGTCATGATTATGATTTTATGATAGCGGAGTTTGTCCATATTCAGGGCTTTACTATCTTCATCGGTACCAATACTAACACCCATTGCAGTGAACATATTTTTTATTTCCTCATTTTCGTATATTCTGTGTTGCATCGCTTTTTCGACGTTAAGAATTTTACCTCTTAAAGGTAAAATAGCCTGAAATCGTCTGTCTCTGCCTTGTTTGGCAGTACCACCGGCAGAATCACCTTCCACAAGATATAATTCGCATTTTTCAGGATCACGCTCAGAACAATCAGATAACTTTCCTGGTAAGCCGGAACCACTTAAAACATTTTTACGTTGAACAAGTTCACGGGCTTTTCGGGCAGCATGTCTTGCAGTAGCAGCCAGGATTACTTTGTTTACAATCATTCTGGCTTCTTTGGGATGCTCTTCCAGGAAATTTGTCAGCAACTCACTGACAATTTGATCCACAAAGCCCATAACTTCAGAGTTTCCCAATTTAGTTTTGGTTTGACCTTCAAACTGAGGCTCCTGAACTTTCACTGAAATTATAGCAGTTAATCCTTCACGGAAATCATCTCCACTGATATCAAACTTAATTTTTTCCAACATGCCTGATTTTTCGGCATAAGATTTTAAAGTACGAGTTAATCCTCTTCTGAAACCTGCAAGGTGAGTTCCCCCTTCATGGGTATTAATATTATTTACGTAAGAATGAATATTTTCTGAAAATGAAGTATTGTATTGCATGGCAATTTCAATAGGGGTGTCATTTTTTTCTCCTTCAATATAGATAGGATCGGGCATTAATTTTTCTCTTACTGCATCAAGGTATTCGATAAAGTCTTTTAAACCATGTTCTGAATGAAAAATATCCGAAATAAATTCACCATTTTCATCCTTTTCACGCAAATCTGTGATATTAAGTGTTACTCCTTTGTTTAAAAACGCCAACTCACGTAAACGGGATGTTAATATTTCATAACTGTATTCTCTGGTGATAAAAATAGAATCGTCGGGTAGAAAAGTTACAGTCGTTCCGGTAGCTTCGGAGTTGCCGGTTTCTTTCACTGAATACAATGGTTTTCCATAAGCAAACTCTTGCATATATGATTTGCCATTACGATAAACTTCAACTTTCAGGTGTTTTGAAAGTGCATTAACGCAGGAAACCCCAACACCATGCAATCCACCGGAAACTTTATAAGAACCCTTGTCGAATTTTCCTCCGGCATGCAATACAGTCATTACAACTTCCAGCGCTGAGCGACCTTCTTTTTCCATCATATCAGTAGGGATTCCACGTCCGTTGTCACTGACAGTTATTGAATTGTCTATATTTATAAATACATCAATTTTATTACAGTGACCAGCCAATGCTTCGTCAATGGAATTATCAACTACTTCATATACTAAATGGTGTAAGCCTCTGACATTTATGTCGCCAATATACATGGCAGGACGTTTTCTAACGGCTTCAAGTCCTTCAAGAACCTGAATGTTATCTGCAGTGTAAGTTTCAGGATTAATTATCAAATCATCTTTTTCAATCTCACTCATATTCAAATATTTATTGTATTCTTTAATAATCCTCAAAATTACAAATATTTTTCGAGAATAACAAAATAGTTTGAATTGATTGATATAGAATTTATCAACAATTTTTTAACATGAGAAGTCAGCTTAAATTTTTAAAAAAAAAGCCGATAGTTAATTTTCTATCGGCTTTTTTATCGAAATTAAACTTTATAATCGATTAATAAGAAACGATTTTTTTCCAATTTACATCTCTGGGATTGATACACATAACCGGAATTTGAGGAGTATTAAAGATAATATCTTCGTCGTAAGTTCCTAAAATAAAACTTGCTAAAGAAGTTGTATTAGATGAAGTCATAATCATAATTAATTCTGAATTAATGGAAGTTGCATAATCAATAACTGCTTTTGTATAATTAATGCCTTTTTCTGCTGTTTTAACAATATATTTTACCTGATTTTCGTCAAAAAAAGCAGTTGTTGTTTTTATGGCTGTATCTAATGCTGCATCGTCTTTAATTTTTAAAATATGAATGGTAGCTTTAAATTGTTTTGCAATATAGGCAGCCCATTGTGTTTTTTCCCAGGGTCCCGCTTCACTTGTAATAGGAAGAACAATATCGTTATATGTATTTTTGAAGGGACGTTTTTGAACAACTATTACAGGTATTTCTGAGCTACAAACAACTTTTAGTGCATAGCTGCCGGTAAATTTTTGTATACCCACTTTACCATGAGTTCCCATTACAATAAAATTAGCTCCAATTTCATGAGCTACTTCAGCAATAGTTTCAAAAATGTTGCCATCTCTGGCTATAACAGATACAGTTACACCATAATCTTTAGAAACTTCTGCAGCACTAATCTTTAATTTTTCATCAATAATACTTGTTGTTAAATGCTCTTTCTTCAGAAAAGCATTTGTATCTTTATCAACAACGTGTAATAAACACAATTTATAATTTAAAAATTTTGCAGCTTCAGCGCCATGTTTTACAGCATTGTCACATACTTCTGAAAAATCAGTTGGCACCAATATGATGCTATTCATTTTTGTATCCATATATATTGTTTTTTAATTTTAGTGCAGACAAAGGTATAAAATAAAATTTTCATTTGTATACTATTAAGAACGATTTTTTGTTTATTTTTTTTAATTGTCCAATAACCCTTTACATTTTAAATTTGTTTACCAAAACTGAATTTAATTGAAAATAATTCCAAAAATTATTCGTTTGAATAAAAAAAATATGTAGGTTTGCGAAAAATCAGTATGGATGGATATTTCTAAAAACAAAATAATTATCATCACTATATTGGCATTAATTCCATTTTTTGGATTTTCTCAAAACAAGAAAGCTATTAGAGCAGAAATTGAGACTACTGAAAATGCCAAGCCATTTAATATTGTTAATTTAGGCAAAAATGGAGTTTTGATACTTACTAAACTTAACGAATTTGTTGACAGAAAAACTCAAAATTGGTCATTTACATTGTATAATAATATATTGCAAAAAAAATGGTCAAAAAAACTGGCGCTTTCTGAAGATCTTTCTTATCAGGGATTTGGTTTTGAAAATGATACAGCTTATTTGTTCTTTTATAAAGAAAATAAACGTTCTGTCGAAAATAATCTGAAAATCATTGCTTTTGAACTTTCAAAAGGAAACAATTTTATAATTGATACTTTGTTAACCGATAAAGCTCAGTTAAGTAGTTTGCAACTTTATCAGAACTTTGCTTTTTTTACTATCGAAAACAAATCAAATATAAATTTAATTATATGCAGTTTAGATCATCATAATTTTAAAGAAATATTGGTAGAAAATTCAAATGAAGCCAATTTAGAAAATCTTACTATTGAC
>CAIUKU010000410.1 GCA_903899825.1 uncultured Bacteroidales bacterium
CTTTGCCATTGCTGCCCACCTTGAACCCGAAATTTTAGTTGTAGATGAAGTGCTGGCGGTTGGTGATGCTGAATTTCAAAAAAAGGCCATAGGGAAAATGCAGGATGTAAGTAATCAGGAAGGCAGGACGGTATTGTTTGTAAGCCATAATATGGCGGCGATAAAAAATTTATGCCCAAAATCGGCACTTTTAAAAAATGGCGAATTATTAACAATAGGCGAAACAGCTAATGTAATAGCTGCCTACATGGAGCAAAACAAGGTTATAAATGCAATAAGCAAATATGAATCAAATAATGCATTAAATACAGAAATTCAAATAAATTATAATAAAAATATTGTTTTCTCTGATTTTGATTTGATTGCAAAATTGAGTTTTATTAATAGTCATCAATTAGAAAATTGTTTCATTAATTTTATTGTTCAAGATGTTGATAGCGTATATGTTATACATCAGAGAACGGATTGGAATGGATTTGACAATATAAACTTAGAAAAAGGTAAACAAGAAATTGAAATAGCGATTCCAAATTTGAATTTAAGACCTGGTGTCTATAATTATTGGTTTAGAATATTTTCAAAAACAGAACTTGAAGATAAAATTTTAGATTCTGATATAACTACATTTGAAGTAACGGGTGAAGTTTTTGGAGGCGTAATTTGTGGTTCTTGTAATTGGAAAATTAATTAGAAAAAAATGAAAAAAGTTTATAGTAATGTTTTTGCAGAAATTCCTTCAAAGGAGGTTCATGCAATAAAGTATTTTAAAGTGCGTTTTGTCGTGTTTTTTATTAAAAGTTTTATCTATGCTTTATGGGTTTCTATAATAAATGGATTAGGTATAAAATTTCATTTTTTCATTTCTTTTAATTCTCTTAAAGCTTTTGCAAATAGGAAAATATCATTAGGCACTTTATATCATTTAGCAATAAGTCCATTAGACTCTTTTAGATATTTTGAATTTCACTATGGTTATGAATTTCTAGAGAAAATTAATATAGTTGGCTATTTAGATATAAGCTCCCCAAGATTTTTCCCAGCATATCTGATAAAAAAACGAAAATTAAATAGTGTTATAATGTTGAATCCCGACACAAAAGACATTAAAAACACAGAAGAAATTTATAAATTCCTTGGAATACATAATAGATGCAAATTTTATAATAATGTTATTGAAAACTGTGATTTTGAGAAGAATAGTTTTGATTTAATCACTTCAATATCAGTTTTAGAACATATACCAATGGAGACAGTAAATCAAACTATAAAAACCATAAAATTACTCCTAAAAAGCGATGGTTATTTCTTAGTATCTGTGCCTGTCGCAAAAGAAGCCTATGATGAATTTATTAATTTTAATGAATATAATTTACAGGAAGAATCTAAGGACGGTTATTACTTTGGACAAAGATTTCATGATGAGATTTTAATAAATGAACTTTTTGTAGATAATTTTGGGGAACCAGTATATTCTAAAATTTATGGGGAAAAAGAAAGCGGATTTTTTAATCAAAATCGTTTTAATAAAATTAATAATATAAATTACCCATCTTTTAAAGAATCGTATTTTTTCCATAATAACTATAAAGAATATAGCAGTATTGATACCTTAACAGGTGCAGGTGTTGCTATTTATTTGTTTAAAAACAGCAACAATTAAGTAATAGCTAAAATTTAATGTCGTATTTATTACCAAAGTTATTCAAAACATACGACAAACGTTCTTTGAGATTTTGAAAACAGAGATAGAGTTGAATGGTAGCCAATAATATTTGATTCTTCGCCAAAGGATTTCGATCAGGTTCAGTTCTGGGGAATAAGGAGGTAAAAAGTAGATCAACAAATCTTTTTCTTTCCATTGTTCCAACTTGTTGATGAATTTCTTTGATTTGTGAATTGGTGAATTGTCAAGTATCACGATTGTCTTTTTGTTTATTTGAAGTGCAAAACGATCCATAAAAC
>CAIUKU010000411.1 GCA_903899825.1 uncultured Bacteroidales bacterium
AATTTTTAATGCTTGGCTTATTGATAATACTTTTATTCTCATGCGGTAAGTCTCCTCTTATTGATAAAAGTATGGAAGTAAGCGAAACTGCCTGGGATGTAAAAGATAACTTTAAAATTGAGCTCATAGTAGATGATACAATTTCGAATTTTAATTTTTATATAAACATCAGGAATACAACTGATTATAAAAACAGTAATTTCTTTTTATTTATTAAAACAATTTTCCCAAGCGGAGAGATTGCAATTGATACCTTAGGCTGTTTTTTAGCTGATAATGAAGGGAAATGGCTTGGAAAAGGGAATGGGAAAATAAAAGACAATAAAATTTTATTTAAAAAAGATGCTATTTTTGCGATGAAAGGAAAGTATGTTTTTGAAATTGAACATGCGATGCGGGAAAAACAAATTTCAGGTATAAAATCAATAGGTTTAAGAATAGAAAAGAATACGAACAAATAATAAATTTGCCATGTCTAAAAAGACTAACGGAAATTCAACGAATTTCAACTTTTATGTGAAGCGTTTTTGGATGATAGTGGCTTCATTATTTTTGTTTATCGTACTTTTGTTTACATTGTTATCACTGGGCTGGCTTGGGTTTATGCCTTCTTTCGAAGAACTGGAAAACCCTAAAAGCAATTTGGCTTCAGAGATTATAACTGCTGACCAGCAAATTTTGGGAAAATATTATATTGAAAACCGGAGCAATACTCATTATAATGAATTGTCACCGGCTCTGATCAATGCCCTGATAGCTACCGAAGATGCCCGTTTTGAAAAGCACTCGGGTGTAGATACAAGGAGTATTTTCAGAGTTATCGGAAAAACCATCATCGGACGCAACAGAAGCTCGGGAGGTGGGAGTACCATTACACAACAACTGGCTAAAAATTTATTCCCCCGGAATAAAAATCAATTTAAACTCTTTATGGTTTTTACCAAGTTTAAAGAATGGATAGTAGCTGCTAAACTGGAACGAAATTATACAAAAGAAGAAATTATTGCCATGTATTTCAATACTGTAGATTTCGGGAGCAATTCATTCGGTATAAAAACCGCTGCCAGAACTTATTTTAATAAAAAACCTGATTCATTAAAAATAGAAGAAGCGGCTCTTTTAGTGGGTATTTTAAAAGCTCCAACTTATTATAGTCCTATAAAGAATCCCGAAAATGCGATGAAAAGACGGGAAGTAGTTCTGAATCAAATGCGTAAAAACGACTATATTACACAGGAACAATATGATTCTTTAAGAGTATTGCCGCTTGATATGTCGAAATACACTATTCAGGATCATAGTGCAGGATATGGCACTTATTTCAGAGAATACTTACGTCAATATCTGAATGAATGGTGCAGTAGTCATAAAAAACAGGACGGAACACCCTATAATTTATACAAAGATGGGTTGAAGATATATACTACCATCAATTATAAGATGCAGAAATACGCGGAAGAAGCGGTTGCAGAACACCTGGGTAAGGATTTACAACCTGCATTTTACAAACACTGGAAAGGAGTAAAAAATGCACCCTTTTCACAACTTACAGATGATGAAATACTAACGACCTATACTTCGGCTATGAAGTCTTCTGACCGTTACCGTAAACTGAAAGAAGCCAGTGCCAGTGATGAAGAAATTCAAAAAGAATTTCACACACCGATTCCTATGCGTATATTTACCTGGCAGGGTGAAAAAGATACAGTGATGTCACCCTATGATTCTTTGAAATATTATAAATGGTTTCTGCATACCGGGATGATGTCGATGGAGCCTCAGACAGGTTATGTAAGAGCTTATGTGGGAGGGATTAACTACAAGCATTTTCAGTTTGACAATGTAAAAACAGGCAAACGTCAGGTAGGTTCCACGTTTAAACCATTTGTTTATACGCTGGCCATGCAGGAAGGTGAATTTTCTCCCTGTACCGAAGTACCCAATCTACCGGTTACTTTCGATTTGGGTGACGGAACGAGCTGGACACCTCAGAATGCTGACGATAAAAGGGAGGGTGAAATGATCACACTGAAATGGGCTTTGGCAAACTCTGTAAACAATGTATCGGCTTACCTGATGAAACGTTTTTCTCCGGCTGCCGTAATCAATATGGCCCGTAAAATGGGTATCAGCAGTCCGATTGATGCTGTACCAGCTGTATGCTTAGGCACTCCTGACCTATCTGTTTATGAAATGACAGGTGCCATGAGTACATATGCCAATAAAGGCGTTTTTATCGAACCTATTTTTATTACCCGTATCGAAGACAAAAATGGCAATGTGATTGAAAATTTCATTCCCAAACAACAGGAAGCCATGAGCGATGTTACAGCTTACCTGATGATTGAGTTGATGAAAGGTGTTGTTGAAAGCGGTACCGGTGCCAGATTGCGTTATAAATTTGGGCTGGATGCTCCTATAGCAGGTAAAACCGGTACTACACAAAACAATTCCGACGGATGGTTTATGGGTATTACTCCCAGTCTGGCAACAGGTGTCTGGGTTGGGGGAGAAGTCCGTTCCATTCACTTCCGGAGTATCAACCTTGGGCAGGGAGCGAATATGGCATTGCCAATATGGGCCTTGTATATGAAAAAAGTATGGGCCGACAAATCATTGAAAATCCCCAAAAATAATTTTGACATACCATCTGTTGATATCTCCGACAGGATAGATTGTAAAAAATTCAACCAGGAAATCAAAAACGAAGACAAAGAATTTGATTTTAGTGATAAATATTAGTGAATTTTTAAGTTCATCAAGTTTATCAAGTTTATCAAGTTTGTAAAGTAAAACGTATATCTCTGATAATTCGAAATTTTAAAAAGTTTTTAAATTTATTAGAAACTCAACCCTTCGGGACTTTCAGACCCGCCGGATTTTTCGAACTACAAACTTATGGAATTTTCAAAAATCTCTTAAACTTAATGCCAATGTATCAATAGCATAAGTTAAGGTATAAAGTGAAATAAAAAAAGAGGCAAATTCCGAAGAACCGCCTCTTTTCAGATCTGTTTTTTAGTATTAGTTTTTACTGATGGTTTTAATAACTACTTCATTGTTCTGATTGATTTTGATAAAGTAAATTCCTTTTTTCAAGCCATTTAAATCAATTTTTACATTGTTCCCTGTTAAAATTTGTTTGTGGATCAGAATACCTTCTATTGAATAGATTTCAACAAAATCATTATTAGAAAAATCAGCCATAGATGTAATGGTTATATCCTCCATCGCCGGATTTGGATAAGCTGCTATATTGTTATCGGCTGATTTAAAGCTGGCATTTGATTGATCAGAGAAAATAGGGAAGACGGATGTACCAGCCTGTTTTACCTGTATAAATTTCGATAAAGCACCGGGCACTGAAATTACCAACCAGCCAAACCTCATCTGATTGGAAGTATTGGCCGAAGCAGTTACAGTTATTAAAGCATTATTATTTCCATTTGCAGGTGAAAAACTGAGCCAGTTAACATCGCTGGTTATGATCCAAGCAGCATTAGAAGTAATATTAAATGTTTTTGAAACAGATGGTGAGGCATCAAAACCAAGTAAAATCAGGGAAGTATTCAGGAAAGGCAAGGTATTATTGCCAGCAGGCTGTTTTACTTCTATCGTTCTGGTGATGCTTCCTGAAGTAACTTTTACCAATGCAGTTCTCATATTTGTTGTAGTATTTGCTGCAGCATTCAGGTTAATAATTAAATTATTAGCACCCGAAACCGGATTTACAGTAAGCCAGTTTATCGGGCTTCCACTTGCAACAACAGGAAAAACACTTACAGTCCAGTTAACATTCGAGCTTATTTTAAAAGTATCGCTACATACATTCGCTGTGGGTAATAAAATATTATTTCTTGAAACATTCAGATAAGCAGTTGTTACCGCTCCAGCCGGTTGTTTAACTTCTATCGTTTTTACTAAAGTTCCGGAAGTAACTTTAACCAAAGCAGTTCTGATGGCATTGGTTGTATTGGCAGTAGCAGCCAGGTTAACGATCAGGTTATTTGATCCGGACAATGGCATAACAGTCAGCCAGGTTGGAATACCAGTTGAATTGGCTGTGCCGGTAACTGTGATTGTCCAGCTAACATTCGAGCTTATTTTAAATGTATCGCTACATGCATTCGCTGAGGGTAATAAAATATTATTTCTTGAAACATTCAGATAAGCATTTGTTACTGCTCCAGCAGGTTGTTTAATTTCTATGGTTTTTACCAAAGTTCCGGAAGTAACTTTAACCAAAGCAGTTCTGATGGCGTTGGTTGTATTGGTGGTAGCAACCATGTTAACAATCAGGTTGTTTGAACCAGCCAATGGCATTACAGTCAACCAGGTTGGAATGCTGGTTGAATTGGCTCCTCCGCTTACAGTGATGTTCCAGTTTACATTGGATGTAATGGCAAAAGTATCGGTACATGCATTAGCTGAAGAAAGCAGAATATTATTTCTTGAAACATTCAGATAAGCATTTGTTACCGCTCCAGCCGGTTGTTTAACTTCTATCGTTTTTACCAAAGTTCCGGAAGTAACTTTAACCAAAGCAGTTCTGATGGCATTGGTTGTATTGGCAGCTGCAGCCATGTTAACGATCAGGTTGTTTGAACCGGACAATGGCATAACAGTCAGCCAGGTAGGATTGCCAGTTGAATTGGCTGTGCCGGTAACTGTGATTGTCCAGTTTACATTGGATGTAATGGCAAAAGTATCGGTACATGCATTAGCTGAAGAAAGTAGAATATTATTTCTTGAAACATTCAGATAAGCATTTGTTACTGCTCCAGCCGGTTGTTTAACTTCTATCGTTTTTGCCAAAGTTCCGGAAGTAACTTTAACCAAAGCAGTTCTGATGACATTGGTTGTATTGGCAGCAGCAGCCATGTTAACGATTAGGTTGTTTGATCCGGACAATGGCATAACAGTCAGCCAGATTGGAATACCAGTTGAATTGGCTGTGCCGGTAACTGTGATTGTCCAGTTTACATTGGATGTAATGGCAAAAGTATCGGTACATGCATTAGCTGAAG
>CAIUKU010000412.1 GCA_903899825.1 uncultured Bacteroidales bacterium
GAAAAAAAACAAAAGCAACAATAATGAGCATTTTTAAAATAAAAAAGTATTTTTTACGTTCATCAAATCTATAAAATAAATTTTATCTTTGCATGTAAAGGAGAATAATCGCTAATATAGTCATATCAGTTGCTTTAGTATTGATAGCCAGTGATTCCTATGCACAAGAACAAAATAGAATTCCTATACAATTTTCTGGTGTTGTAGTTACATCCGATAGCCTGAGACCCGTCTCTTTTACTAATATAATAATAAAAAATTCTTATAGAGGAAGTACCGCTGATTTTAATGGTTTTTTCTCTTTTGCAGCATTAGAAGGTGATGAAATTATTTTTTCGGCTATCGGATATAAAAAAGCATATTTTAAGATCCCTGACACTTTATCTAAAAACAGATATTCTCTAATTCAGGCACTTACTAATGATACCATTATGTTGGCAGAAACAATTATTCGTCCCTGGCCAACAAGAGAACAATTTAAACAAGCTTTTTATGCTTTGAAAGTTCCGTCAGACGATTATGATATAGCAATGAAAAATCTTGCACTCGAAGATTTAAAAATTATGATCAGAGAATATAAAATGGATGGTAGTATGAATTACAGAAATTATATTGAACAACAAACCAATAAATTATATTATGCTGGTCAATTACCCCCCAACAATTTATTAAATCCAGTAGCCTGGGCTCAATTTATTAAAGCCTGGGAAAATGGTGATTTTAAAAAAAAGGATTAAAATATTGAATTATATAAATAACGCAACTTACATTGATAACTAAAAAACTCATTTTCATACTAATTAATTGTTTGTTTCTCAGTTTTTTTCATGAACATATTTATGCTCAGGAAAAAGCAAGAATTTATGGAAGAATAACTGACGATAGAAATAATTCAATTGAGTTTGCTAATATCGGCATTTCAAATATTGCAAGCCCAATTGGAACTTCAACAGATAAGTATGGGAAATATACCCTGACACTCACACCGAATATTGAATATTTATTAGTAGCTTCATTTACCGGTTTTGAGCCACAAAAAATCAAAATTTTCCTCAATCCGGGAGAAACTAAAGAAATAAATTTCAAATTAAAGGAAAGTACAACTCAACTACCTGAATTTGTTATACATGACAAGAGAGACAGAACTACTAATTTTAACAGGTTAGATCCTAAAAATGTTACACAAATCCCTAGTGTATCAGGTGGTGTAGAATCTATTATAAAAACCATGCCGGGTGTGAGTTCCAACAATGAGCTCAGCTCACAATACAATGTCAGAGGTGGTAATTATGATGAAAATCTCGTTTATGTCAATGATATTGAAATATATCGCCCATTATTAGTACGTTCGGGTCAACAGGAAGGTTTGAGTTTTGTAAATTCTGATATGGTATCCTCAATTTTATTCTCAGCAGGAGGATTTGATGCACGTTATGGAGATAAAATGTCTTCGGTTTTAGATATTAAATATAAAAAACCTTTATTGTTTGCTGGAAGTGCCTCAATGAGTCTTTTAGGTGCTAATTTGCATTTAGAAGGAACTGCTTTGAATTCAAGATTTAGTTATTTGATTGGCGTGCGCCAAAAATCGAATCAATACCTGTTAAATTCAATGCAAACTAAAGGAGAATACCGGCCTTCTTTTACTGATATACAATCATTATTGACTTTCGATTTGAATGAGAAATTTGAATTGTCATTTTTAGGAAACTATGCCCGCAATATTTATAATGTAGTTCCTGAAAACAGAGAAACAGACTTTGGTACAATTAATGAAGCCTTACGATTGAAAATTTATTTTGATGGTCAGGAACTGGATAAATTTGAAACTTTTTTTGGAGCTTTATCACTTAATTACAAACCGAATAACAACTTAAATATTAAAAATACCATATCTGCTTTTAAATCCTATGAAGACGAGACATTCGATATACAGGGGCAATATTGGTTGTATCAGCTGGAAGCCGACTTTGGAAAGGATAATTTTGCTCAGGAAGCTTTTAATCGTGGTGTTGGTACCTATATTGATCATGCACGGAATTATTTGAACTCTACTGTAATTAATTTTGAAAACAGAGGATCGATAGCAAAACTAAATCACTTTATACAATGGGGTGCTAAATACCAAAGAGAACAAATAATAGACAGATTAAACGAGTGGAAATTAGTGGACTCTTCTGATTTTTCATTACCGGGTCATCCTGATTCAATAGGTAGTTCTAATCCTCCTCACTATGCACCTGAGTTGCAAAATGTCTATAAAGCAATTAATGATTTATCATCTAACAGAATTTCAGGTTTTATTCAGGATACATGGACCATTGATGGTGACAGCAACCGGTTGTCGTTAACAAGCGGGCTGAGATTTAGCTATTGGGATTTAAACAATGAGTTATTGATAAGCCCAAGGGCAACTATTTCATATAAACCAAGATGGGAAAAGGATATTCTTCTCAGGTTCTCAACGGGACTGTATTATCAATCCCCTTTTTACAGAGAACTAAGAAACAGGAAAGGAGATATCAATACAAATATTAAATCTCAACAATCCATACATTTTGTATCTGGACTTGACTGGAATTTAAAAATATGGAATCGTCCCTTTAAATTTATTTCTGAGATCTATTATAAGTATCTGAATAATTTAATCCCATATGAAATTGATAACGTACGTATCAGGTATTCTTCCAAAAATGAGGCACATGGCTATGCATGCGGAATCGATTTTAGATTGAACGGTGAATTTGTAAAGGGAATAGAATCTTGGGCAAGTTTATCCATTATGCAGACCCAGGAAAATATTGATAATGATAGTTATTTAGATTCAAAAGGAAATACTGTTGAGCCAGGTTTTATCCCCCGTCCAACTGATCAGCGAGTTGTTTTTAGTTTGTTTTTTCAGGATTATCTACCAAGGATTCCAAATATTAAAATGCACTTAAATTTAGTATTTGGTGCAAGTCTGCCTTTTGGACCACCTAATTCTGAAAGATACAAACAAACATTAAGAATACCTGCTTATCGAAGAGTAGATATAGGTTCATCCTATTTATTAAAAAGCAAAACAGCAAAACTTTCGCCCAAAAATATATTTAGTAAATTAGAAACAGTATGGTTAAGCCTTGAGATTTTTAATTTATTGCAAATCAGCAATACAGTTTCATATATATGGATCAGTGATATCAGCAATCGTCAGTATGCTGTACCTAATTATTTAACACCCCGTCAATTGAATTTGAAACTGGTAGTTGAATTTTAAAAACTATTTTTTATCATTTGCTTCATAAGCATTGATAATTTTAGTTACAAGCTTATGACGAATAATGTCTTTTGCATCTAAAAAAACAAAAGATAAATCATTGACACCCTGTAATATTTTTGAAGCTTGTATCAATCCAGAGGATTGGTTTCGGGGCAAATCTATTTGAGTAATATCTCCTGTTACAATAAACTTTGCTGATTTACCCATTCTGGTCAAAAACATTTTCAACTGACCTTCTGTTGCATTCTGTGCCTCATCCAAAATCACAAATGCATGGTCAAGTGTTCTGCCCCTCATAAATGCTAAAGGAGCTATTTCAATGGTTCCGTCTTCCCAATAAGAAAGTAATTTCTGAGTTGGAATCATATCACGAAGTGCATCATATAAAGGTTGTAAATAAGGATCCAGTTTATCGCGTAAATCACCGGGTAAAAAACCAAGATTTTCACCTGCTTCAACTGCAGGTCTCGTTAAAACAATTCTTTTGATTTCTTTATTTTTTAATGCTCTGACAGCTAAAGCAACGGCAGTATATGTTTTTCCTGTTCCTGCAGGACCTATTGCAAAAACCAAATCATTTTTATTACAGGCTTCAACCATTTTTATTTGGTTAGGTGTTCGGGCTTTTATAATTAAGCCATTTCGTCCATGTACTAAAATGTCATTGTTTTGTTCTTTATTTATAACAAAATCTCCATTTTCTAATATTTCAATGATATCATTCTCATTTATTTTCCCAAATTTTTCAAAATGAGTTAGTATAAATTGAAATTTTTTCTCGAAAATAAAAATTTCTTCTTCATCACCTATTATTTTAATTTCTTCACCTCTGGATATTATTTTCAGTTTTAAAAAGAAATGTTTTAGTAATTCAATATTTTTATTGTTAACTCCAAGTATATCAACAGGATTAATAGATTCTAATGTGATCGTTTTTTCGCTCATTCCGTATATTTAGAAAATTAAAATTAAAAACCAAAATTATTAAAAAAACACTTCAATTGAAGATAAATTATTATTTTTGGTGAAAATTTCAAAATTTAAAAATGCCAATAATTACATTAACGAGCGATTGGGGGTTAAAAGACCATTATCTTGCTGTAGTCAAAGCTTCAATATATTCTCAGTTACCAGATATAAATATTATAGATATATCACATTTGATACCCAAATACGATATTGCTCAGGCATCTTATATTATTAAAAATTCATACCCGTATTTTCCTAAAGGCAGCATTCATATAATAGGTATTAATACAATTGCATCTATTCAAACGCCTCACATAGGTATTTATGCTGATGGACATTACTTTATAGGAGCTGATAATGGTATTTTTTCACTGATTTTTGAAAAAATGCCCGATACAATCATCGAATTAGACATCATACAAGATTCTGATTATTTCACTTTCTCTACCAAAGATGTTTTTGTAAAAGCTGCCTGCATGATTGCTAAAGGTGGAAAATTAGAAGATTTGGGTGTAGCCAGAAATCATCTTTTAATCAAAAACCCTTTGCAATCAATAATTAATGATAATTCTATTTTTGGAAATGTTGTTTATATTGATGAATATGAAAATATTATAACAAATATTTCCGAACCTGACTTTAAAAAAGTTCAAAAAGGGAGATCTTTTCAAATTGAAGTCAGAAAAAACAGCATCACTAAATTAAGTAAATCATATCACGATGTTCCTGAAGGAGAATTACTTGCTCTGTTCTCTTCAAACGGAATGTTGCAGATTGCTTTAAATACGACCAAAGCTAAGAGTTTGCTGGGACTCAATTATGATGATGTTATTACTATTAATTTTTATTAGAAAATATAAAATCCCTCCTGTTTACAGTATCTTAATTATTGTTAAGATGCATCATTATTCGTTGAAAAATCTTAATTTCGCATGCTATAATTTAAATTCTTCCATGTATGTTTACATTATTTAAAAAGGAAATAAGTAATTTCTTGAATTCATTAATTGGATTTATTGTAATTATCGTTTTTTTATTAATCAATGGATTATTTTTATGGGTACTCCCTACTGATTCTAATATTCTCGATTACGGTTATGCCGGACTGGACGGACTTTTTCTGATAGCTCCTTTTGTATTTTTATTTTTAATACCCGCTATTACAATGCGTTCATTCTCTGATGAAAAAAAGAGTGGTACTATTGAGATTTTACTGACCAAACCGTTGAGCGATTTACAAATTATTTTTGCTAAATTTTATGCAAGTATAGTATTAGTTGCTTTCTCATTATTACCTACTCTGATCTATTTTTATTCTGTTTATCATTTGGGTTTACCTGTCGGAAATATTGATATGGGTGGAACCTGGGGCTCCTATATTGGTTTGTTACTTTTAGGTGCTTCATTTACTGCTATAGGTTTGTTTAGCTCTTCAATAACTGATAATCAAATTGTTTCTTTTATTATTTCGGTTTTTTTATGTGGTGCAATTTACATGGGGTTTGAGCTTATTTATTCTCTCGAATTATTCGGATCTTTTGACTTGTTTATTAAATCAATGGGAATCAGCCATCATTATTCATCCATTAGCAGAGGCGTAATTGACAGTAGAGATTTGATTTATTATCTGAGTATCATTGCTTTGTTTATTTTATTAACAAAACTTTCCTTACAAAGTCGTAAATGGTAAAAATAATGTTATGAAACGAGCCATCTCGCCTATGGCGAGACATACACTAGTATGTTTATTTGGCGAAACGAAGTTCACGAACACAATAAATCATAACTAAACCTGTGAGTAATTCCATAAGCGAAATTTGAATAGGATTAATAAACATAACAAACCTAACAATTAATATTTCAGTTATTTAAGTATAAATAATCATATGAAAAATAAGAAATTAAATTTAAAACGCAATAATATTATTCAAATTGTTTATGGATTGATTATTATTGTTTTACTAAATATTATAGGCAGTTTTATTCATACCCGGATTGATTTAACGGCTGAAAAAAGATATTCTCTTTCACCCGCAACAACCACACTATTAAAAAAACTTGACGATATTGTTTATTTTAAAATATACCTGGATGGTGATTTCCCTGCTGGTTTTAAACGACTCAGAAATTCAACCATGGAAATTTTAGATGAATTCAGAGCCTATAATAGTAATATACAATATGAGTTTGTTGATCCAAATGCGATTACAGACAAAAAGCAAAGAAATGATATGTATAAGTTATTGGTTGAAAAAGGAATACAACCTACCAACTTACAAGTTAAACAAAAAGGAGGCACTGCTCAGCAAATTATTTTTCCGGGAGCTGAAGTAACCTATAAAACCCAAACAATGCCATTGCAATTGCTCAACAATCAAATGGGTATTGAATCAGAAAATGTTTTAAATAATTCAATTCAGGCATTAGAATACAATATTTCAAATGTAATCAGAAAACTTAGTATAAGATCAAAACCTAAAGTAGCTATTATTGAAGGGCATGGTGAATTGAGTAATTATGAAATGTTTGATATAACTTCTGCACTTTCGGAATATTACCAGGTAGATCGCATATGTATTAACGAGAAAGTAAACAAACTTACTAACAGAGTTATCTCTGATTCATCTGCAACAAAAATTTCAAATATCTACAAAGCAATAATTATTGCCAAACCCGATTCTGCTTTTAGTGAAAAGGATAAATTTATTATTGATCAATACATAATGTACGGTGGTAAAGTACTATGGTTGATTGATCCTGTTTTTGCAAGCATGGACAGTCTGAACAATACAGCTCAAACCGTTGGTATTACAAATGAAATAAATCTCTCTGATCAATTATTCCGTTATGGTGTCCGCCTGAATACAAATCTAATAATGGATGTTTCAGCATTGCCTATTCCAATTGTTACCGGAAAAATTGGTAACCAGCCGCAAACCAGTTTTTTACCCTGGTACTTCTTCCCTATTATTACCCCGGTTATTAATCATCCAATTGTTAAAAATTTAAATGCAATTAAAACTGAATTTGTGAGTAGCATTGATACTATTGATAATGGTATAAAAAAAACTATTTTACTTACTTCTTCAAAATACTCAAGATTAATGAATACCCCGGTAATTATTGATTTAGGTATACTTAAAAAAGAACCTGAAGAGCGACTTTTTAACAAACCATTTCAAACAGTTGCTGTATTGTTGGAAGGTGAGTTTGAATCTGAATTTTCAAACAGATTGACCTCTGAATTTGCTCAAAGTGAAAAAATCGGATTTCTCGAAAAAAGCAAACCAACCAGTATGATTGTTATTTCTGATGGTGATATCATAAAAAGTCAATTTCACTATTCAAAAGGATACCCTTTACCTTTAGGATATGATCAGTATACCGGTCAAATGTTTGGTAATAAGGAATTTATTCTTAATTGCATGAACTATCTTTGTGATGATTCCGGTTTAATTACGGTACGTTCCCGAGAGCTGAAACTGAGAATGCTTGATAAAACAAAAATTGAAAAATCTAAATTAAAATGGCAGCTGATTAATACAGGCTTACCCGTAATTATTATAATTATTTTCGGCTTTTTATTGACATTTTTTCGTAAGCGTCGATATACTAAATAAGTTTATAAAGTTCATAAAGTTCATAAAGTTTAATTTTAAAAAATATTAAATTTAGCAATAAACAAATATTATCAACCATAGAGAAAACATGCGTAAAAATAAATATATTCTGTTATTAACTATTACACTTGCAGTAATCGCTTTGATTTTATTATTAAATAATTCAAAATCAACTATTAAAGCCGATTTTGCTGTTGATGATCTTTCATCTGTCACTAAAATATTTATGAGTGATAAAAACAATAACAAGGTAACGATTAAACGATTAGATGAGGGAAAATGGCAGGTTAACGATAAATATCCGGCCCGTTTAGATGGAATGAAAACATTGCTTGAAACAATTTCCGGCTTACAGGTTAAAGAACCCGTTACAATTGCCGGAAGAAATACCATCATTAAATGGCTGGCTGCTAAAAGTGTAAAAGTTGAAATTTATCAAACTGTCTATCGTATTGATTTATTCAATAAAATCAAACTATTTCCAAATGAAAAGTGCACAAAAGTTTATTATGTAGGTGATGAAACTCAGGATAATCAGGGTACTTTTATGTTATTGGAAGGCTCTGACGAACCTTTTGTAGTGTATGTTCCCGGTTTCAGAGGCTATTTGTCTCCACGTTATTCTGCCTTAGAAACCGATTGGCGTAAACGCGTTATTTTTGAATTGAAAATAGGCGCTATTAAATCTGTTAAAATAGAATATTCCTCTACGCCTGAATCTTCATTTGAGATTTCTCGTTATGATAAAGATTTTGAAATAAAACTGCTTTCATCCAATACTATCATGAATGGATTTGATACTTCAAAAGTAGTTGAATACATGAACTCTTTTTCAAATATTGGATTTGAAGCATTCTTAAATGATTTGAAAAAAAGTGATATTGATTCAATTACAGCACATAAACCAATGGCTATATTAACGGTTATTGATATTGCCGGGAAAACTACAACTTTAAAAGCTTATTTAAAATTGGCAGCATTTGGCACTGTGGATGAAATTACAAATAAACCTATTACCATTGACAGAGATCGTTTTTATGGCATGATTAATGATGACAAAGATTTTGTTTTACTACAATATTTTATTTTCACACCTGTATTGCAGCCTTCTTCCTATTTTAGAATCAATGTTGATAAAAAATCAAAAGTTTAATAAATAAAATTTCAATATAAATTATTTTTAATTTACATTTGCATAAATATTAATAGAAAATCGTAAAAACATGAGATTTATAGTTCAAAGCCCATTGTTGTTGAGGAATTTACAAACCATTAGCGGAGTGTTAAGTTCAAATACTACCCTACCAATACTTGAAAACTTTTTATTCGAGTTAAAAGCTGGAAAATTAATAGTAACTGCCTCTGATTTAGAAACTACCATGACTGTTAATATTCCTTTGGATAATGAAACACTTGGAGATGCTGAAGAAGGTAGCATTGCAATTCCTGCAAAGAAATTATTAGAATCATTAAAGACATTTCCTGATATTCCATTGGTTTTTAGTATTGATACTAAATCATACGGAGTTGAAATTTCGGCAGGAGAAGGTAAATATAAATTGAGTGGGCAAAATGGTGATGAATTTCCTCAGATTCCTGTTTTGGAAGATGCTACTCTGGTTGAAATTAATTCTGATATTATTGCCAAAGCCATTGCTAAAACGCTTTTTGCATCAGGAAATGATGAATTACGTCCGGTTATGTTAGGCGTTTTTTGTGAATTAACACCGGATGATATTACTTTTGTTGCTACTGATGCTCACAAATTAGCCAGATACAGAAGAACTGATGTTAAAGCCGAAAATGCTGCATCTTTTATTCTACCAAAAAAACCTTTGAATCAACTAAAAAACACACTTACAAATAAAGACATTCCCGTAAAAATTGAATACAACCAACGCAATGCATTTTTCTCTTTTGAAAATATCGAGTTGGTATGTCGCTTAATTGATGGTAAATATCCTAATTACGAAGCTGTTATACCAAAAGAAAATCCTAATAAATTAATTATTGACAGAATTTCTTTTTTAAATTCGATACGTCGTGTTGCTATTTTTGCTAACCAATCCACCCATCAGGTTCGTTTGAAAATAAGTGGTCAGGAATTATTCATCTCTGCTGAAGATATTGATTATTCTAACGAAGCAAGAGAACGATTAGCCTGTAGTTATGATGGTGAAGCTATGGAAATTGGATTTAACTCTAAATTTTTACAGGAGATGTTAAGTAATATTGACAGCGAAATGATTACAATTGAAATGTCACAGCCTAACAGAGCAGGTATTTTAGTTCCTGTTGACAATGAAAATAAAGACGAAGACATTCTGATGCTGGTAATGCCTGTAATGCTGAATCAATAATAACTATTTTTTTAATACATTTGCTTAACTTTGATGTTTGTCTTTACAGAGATACTAATAGGTTAAGCATTTTTTTATTAATTAAACCTTTGAAAATATGGATAATTTTAGAAAAAATATCGAAGTCATAAAAAAAACCAATGCCAGTTTATTTGGTAAAGACTTTTTATTAACCTGGGATAAGTCTTCAGAAGAATTGGAAATGCTGATACATGTGGCTGAAGCATTAAAAAACCTTAATAATGCCAATATATCCACAAAATGTTTCGATACCGGACTGGCTGTTTCTCAATTCAGAGACAATTCTACCCGTACACGTTTTTCATTTGCATCTGCTGCAAATATGCTGGGTTTAACTGTTCAGGACCTGGACGAAGGAAAGTCTCAGATAGCGCATGGAGAAACGGTAAGAGAAACTTCTAACATGATTTCATTTTTAACTGAAATTGTTGGAATACGCGATGATATGTATTTAGGTGCAGGACATACTTATATGAAAGAAGTAGCTGATTCACTGGAAGACGGATTTAAGGAAGGCGTCTTGCCTCAACGTCCTGCTGTTATAAATTTACAGTGTGACATTGATCATCCTACCCAAAGTATGGCTGATTTAATGCATCTTAAATCATATTTTGGCTCTTTAGAAAACCTTAAAGGTAAAAAAATTGCCATGAGTTGGGCCTATTCTCCAAGTTATGGTAAACCACTATCTGTGCCACAGGGAATTATCGGGCTGATGACCCGTTATGGAATGGAAGTAGAATTAGCTTATCCGGAAGGTTATGATTTAATACCCGAAGTAATTGAAATTGCAGAAAAAAATGCAAAACAAAGTGGTGGCAGTTTTAAAATTGCAAATTCCATGCAAGAAGCTTTTATAAATGCCGATATTGTTTATCCCAAAAGTTGGGCTCCGTATTCAGTAATGCAAAAACGCACTAAATTATTGTATGCCAATGATAAAGATGGATTAAAAGACTTAGAAATGGCTTGTCTGATAAATAATGCCAAATTCAAAAACTGGGAATGTGATGCTGAAAAAATGAAATTAACTAAAAATGGTAATGCTTTATATATGCACTGCTTACCTGCAGATATTTCAGGCGTTTCTTGTAATGAAGGTGAGGTTTCAAGAGAAGTATTTGATAAATATCGGATAGAAACCTATAAAGAAGCAGGTTTCAAACCATATATCATCGCAGCAATGATGCTAAGTAGCCGTTTTAACGATGCTGCCGGATTGCTTCAGTTTATAGAAAAGAGAGATACAAAGAGAATTCAAGGAATTTGAAAAATATTGAGGCAAAAGAAATGATAATTTAAATGCTGCTTATTTAACTCAAATTCAAACTTGATCTGAAAGCTTCAGGATACATTAATATGTAAGTAGTTATAAGTATAATGATATGTAAGAAATGATCAAAACTGATAGCTGCAATATATTTGTTTTCATTTTTTTGCCAAAACATCAATTTTATTTTACCGATAAAAAAATCAATTACAAGATGAAGACCACCGTTAATTAGGCTAAAAATAAGTCCCTGCATAAAAGTTAATCCAAGCAATACAGGACTTAATACTATAAATAAGCATGTATAAATGCCAACATGCAACAGAAGGTAAGAAAATTTTGAAGCTTTTTGTTTACTTAATCCGCTTCCCTGTAAAAGAAAATCACCAGCAGCATGCATTAAAATAAGTATAATAATCTTAATCATTTTTTATCTTTTTATTATTTTTTGATGCCAAAAATACGTATTTTTGAACAATTTTCAACTTATGCGACAATTTTTTTTTATTTTCTTACTTTTTTTTTTGTTTTCGGCTTGTTATCATAATGATTCAAAAAACAACAATCTAAAGGTTTTTCGTTACAATGAGTCAGCAGGTATTACGTCATTAGACCCAGCTTTTACAAAAGATCAGTCTAATATTTGGGTATGTAATCAATTATTTAATGGTTTGGTTCAATTGGATGAACAACTCAGCATTAAACCCTGCATTGCCTCTAAATGGGAAATTTCTGACAATGGTAATACTTATACATTTAAACTTCGCAAGGATGTATTTTTTCAAAAAA
>CAIUKU010000413.1 GCA_903899825.1 uncultured Bacteroidales bacterium
AATAATAAAAAATATATAAATCGAAACATCAAAAGTATTTTAAGAAAAAATCTGTACTTTGTTAGAAAAGATTCAAATAATTAATTATTTTTGTTCATTCAGAAATAAATGCAATCTTTAAAAATATAAACCTTTAATATAATATGTTATGTCAGAAAAAATAAGTAGCAAAGTAGCTCCAGGTGTGGTTACCGGAGATGATTTGCAGGAAATATTCCGCATTGCCAAACAGGAAAAATTTGCAATACCAGCCGTAAACGTAGTGGGAACCAACTCTGTAAACGCTGTGATGGAAGCTGCAAAAGTGGTAAATTCTCCTATTATGATTCAGTTTTCGAATGGTGGTGGCGTTTTTTATGCTGGCAAGGCATTGTCGAATGAAGCTGAAAAAGCAGCCATAGCAGGTAGCGTTTCAGGAGCCATGCACGTCCACCAGATGGCTGAATATTATGGCATACCTGTTATCTTACATACTGATCATGCAGCAAAAAAATTACTGCCCTGGATAGATGGTTTATTGGATGCAGGTGAAAAATTCTTTAAAATCCATGGCAAACCCTTGTTCAGCTCACACATGCTCGATTTATCCGAAGAATCGCTGGAAGAAAACATAGAAATCTGCAAGAAATACCTGAGCCGGATGAGCAAAATGGGTATGACCCTGGAAATTGAACTGGGAATTACCGGAGGTGAAGAAGATGGCGTAGACAATACCCATGTTGACAATGCAAAGCTTTATACTCAACCTGAAGATGTTGCCTATGCTTACGAAGAGTTATCAAAAATAAGTAAACGCTTTACCATTGCTGCATCATTTGGCAATGTACATGGGGTTTACAAACCGGGCAATGTGAAGTTGGAACCTATAATTTTGCACAATTCACAGCTTTATATTCAACAAAAATACAATACACCTAACAATCCTGTCGACTTTGTGTTTCACGGAGGATCAGGCTCAGAACCTGAAAAAATACGTGAAGCCATTGGTTATGGTGTTATCAAAATGAATATTGATACCGATACACAATGGGCTTACTGGGAAGGCATACTCAATTATTATAAGAAAAACGAAAACTATCTGCAGGGACAAATTGGAAACCCTGATGGTGATGAAAAACCCAACAAAAAATATTACGACCCACGCGCCTGGCTAAGAGAAGGTGAAAAAACAGTGGTTGAGAGACTGAAAATTGCTTTTGGCGATTTAAATTGTATGGATAGATATTAATGAAAAGCCCCTCCAAACAATATCTTTGTGAAGGGAATCAAGATTTTACCATACCATAAAATTATTTTTGCATGAAAATCATGCCATTAACTGAAGTCAGGATAACACTTCATGTTAAGCAGTGATTTTTTAATTTGTTTTTTGTTTCAGAATAAAAGAGAGATTATAAAAATAAATCTTAATTTTATACGAAATTATCATCCCTTTTTAAAACTGGATTGTTTAATAAATAAAATATAGTTAAACCTTAACGTATAGGAGATTAAAAAATGGCAAATTTAACCGTTAAATATTTAGGATTGGAATTAAAAAATCCGATTATTGTCGGAGCATCCAACATTGTTGACAAAATCGATAATCTGAAACGACTGGAAGATGCAGGTGCTTCAGCTATTGTTTATAAATCACTTTTCGAAGAACAAATTCAACTCGAAAGCCTGCAACTGGAGGAAAATCTGAGAGAGTATGAAAACCGGAATGCAGAAATGACCTCTTTATTTCCCGGCATTGAACATGCCGGTGCAGAAGAACACCTGGAGAAACTACGTATAGCCAAGGCTGCTGTTAAAATTCCAATTATTGCCAGTTTAAATGCATTGCAGAAAAATACATGGATAGAATATGCAAAACTTATAGCTGAAACCGGTGTAGATGCCATAGAACTTAATTTATATGCAACCCCTAAAGATGCAGACAAAGATTGTAAATCCATTGTTAACGAACAATTAGACACAATTGCTGATGTAAAAAAAGCAATTCATTTACCCATCAGTGTCAAATTAAGCCCTTTTTATTCAAATGTTCTTAATATTGTCTCCCGTATGTATGTCGAAGGTGCTGATGGGTTTGTATTATTCAACCGCTTGTTCCAACCTGATATTGATATTGAAAAAGAGATACTGCATTTCCCCTATCACCTCAGCAATGAAGAAGACAATCGTTTACCACTTCGTTATGCAGGCCTGTTGTACGATAATTTCAGGGGCTATATCTGCAGCAATACCGGAATATTTACAGGAAAAGATGTCATTAAAATGATGCTTGCCGGCGCTGACTGCACTCAGATTGTAAGTACACTCTACAAAAATGGCATTTCACATATTGCATTAATGCTCAAAGAAATGGAAACTTGGATGGATGCAAAAGGTTATAAGGAAATTAACGATTTCAAAGGAAAAGTATCACGCAAAAACCTCAAGGATCCTTATGCTTACCGCAGAGCTCAATATGTCGATATTATTATGAAATCTGACGAAATTTTTAAAAAATATCCACTTAGATAGAAGTTAATGGTTATTAGGCTTTTAGGCTTTTAGGCTTTTAGGCTTTTAGACTTTTAGACATTAGACATTAGACTTTTAGACATTAGATGTTACATATCATAAGTTCGTTTACATTCTAAAGAACTACTACTATACCAGAAGTTCGTTTACAAATCCCTTAAGGGATTGCCGCTCTAAGGCGTATAAAATATCAGAAGTTCATTGACATATTGCA
>CAIUKU010000414.1 GCA_903899825.1 uncultured Bacteroidales bacterium
CAACAACTTAAAGCAGGTCTCTTCATCATACGCATGCCAGTTTTTATTCGGATAATTGGCATCAACATTAGCCGGATAAAACGTAGGTGATACGATATTTCCCCTATCGCTCCATTCATTGATGGCCGCCATGACCTCCGGCTTATTATCCAGATTAACAGAAATATCAGCCGGAATATTAAGCTGTTTCAGGTACTCAAGTTCATTCACAATTCTGTCGCCCGTTTGCGACAGTTGCCCATAGACCAAAACCAATGTAGGCGGAGTCGTCTTGGAAGAAGTCGCTGCTGATGTGCTACCACAAAGTATTATTATAAATCCAATTAGCAGCTTTTTCATATTCGTTTTATTTCTCTGAATTTCAATTTTCAACCTCATTAGTTGTGAATTTTAGTATTTATATTAGCAATAAAGCATGGAAGTAGCTTTTGGACAGTTTTTCACAATCCATCAACTCACATTCAATAAAAAAAATCAAAGGGAATTTTTAAAGGAATATGTATTGGGATTGGCTTAGCGCCAACCCCAATCTCAAATTTTTAAATAGGGATAATAGGATCTAATCTTTTACCAATCGAATAGAATATCCTGTTCGTTTGTCGCTATCCAGTTTAAGCAAATTAGGGTAACTGTAATACAAACCCCTACAACTGGCTGTAGAAGAGCTGGTTTCAGTCTTTGTCCACCAATATGCTCCATAAGTCAGGTTGGTTGGAGTAGTACCCATATAAGGCTGCGCACCACCACCTTTAGCCGAGAAACCGGAAAGATTATTCAAAACTACCTTCGTGTTACCAACAGCTCCATCTAAAGTTGTTGCTAACCAGTTGGTGCTAAATGCCAGGGATTTACCTATGCTATTCGATGTTAAATCTTTGTTGTCGTAATTATATCCGTTGGCAATCAACCAATTTTGCATGGTTGTCCACTCTTCATCGGTAGGTATATGCCAGCCTGCGGGAGCTAATTTTCCGCTATTCACCGCATGCCAATTATACAAATAACCGTAAGTAGTGGCATTGCTAGCTGTAAAATTATAAGCACAATAAGCAGCCGTATCAGCCATATTCTTCCATTCAGTACCATTTTTAGGGTTTCTGATTGCCGTACTGTCATTCAGCTTAGTTACGCGTAAGTTTTCGACAGACCAAACCTGATTTCCTATATTAACACCATGATAGGTCACACTACCTATTAAAAAGGTTTCCAACAAGGTTACGGTATATATATTGGTCGTTGTAATCCCATTGGTGGTAGTAGAGATAGGAAAAACAACCTTACTATTTACGATAGGAATTTCCTGACCGACCACTACACCTGTAGCTCCGGTTGATAAAGTAATCTGATTTACTAAAACAGTTTTCGGTATACTTACATTCAAAGCTAAATTGATGGTTGTATCTGATTTCAGTGTAGTCCCTGTTTTAAATCTTATGACATAGTCAGTTGTATTCACTTTCATACTCAGGTATTGTATATTGGAAACATCTGATGCGGCAACTACAAGATTAATGCTGTAATTCTTTGTCACTTTTCCATCTTCTGACTTTACAGGGATGGTGACAACGCCACTTGACACATTTAATACTTGACCTTTCATCACACCATAAGCACCATCGGCCAGGCTTACCGATTTAACTCCAATGGTGGTTGGTGCAGTAGTACCTACCGGCAAAGTGACAGTAGCAACAGAATCAACACCTTCTACAAAAGTAAAAGAATAATCTATATATTTTACATTTACTGTAATTGACTTCATTGCAGCTATAGTATTGGGAGGGGGCAATAATTCATTCTCCTCTTTAGGGTCACATGATGCTAAAATCAGGACCATTAAACTTATA
>CAIUKU010000415.1 GCA_903899825.1 uncultured Bacteroidales bacterium
ACAATTTTATTAATTAAATTTTTATTCTTATGAAAAAATTATTATTTTTATTTATTGCAATGGTCATCAGTAGTATTGGATGGAGTCAAAACATCTTTACTGATGGTTTTGAAACTGGTAATACTGATCAGTCTACCACAATAAATGGTTGGACACAAGAGTCAGTCACAGGAAGTGGCATCTGGACTGCAAATTCTTCTTTAACATCTTATAACCGAACACCCCGCACCGGTACTTTTAATGCTTATTTAGTATATAGTAATACGCGTTGGTTATTTAAAAGTGTTACTTTAACAGGAGGTGTTGCTTATAAATTTTCAGTTTGGGCAAGACAGGATATGACTTCGTTAACTGATGCTAATATTACTTTAAAGTATGGTACAACACCAACAGCTGTCGGTATGACAAATACAATTGCTGCAGCAACTGGTATTAACAGTTCTTATCAACAAATTAAAGGTGCTTTTATCCCCCCAACAACAGGAGTGTATTATTTAGGTATTTTAGGATACATGAATGGTATACCATGGTACATTTCTTTAGATGATATTTCTCTTGATATAGCAGTTATAGCTGATGCAGCTCCAACTACTTTTGTTGCTACATTACCAACGATGTCAACCATGACAATTGGGTGGACAGATAATTCTACCAATGAAACCACTTTCAGAGTTTACCGGTCTACAGATAATATTAATTTTATTCAGGTTGGTTCTGATGTTGCTTCTACAACTACTGCAGGTATTGGCACAACTTATTCTTTGGCTCAAACTGGTTTAACTTCCGGTACAACTTATTATTATAAAGTTGCTGCTGTTGCCGATGCTGAATCACCTTATTTGATGGGATCACAGGCAACAACTGATGCTGCTACCTATTACTGGGTAGGTGCTTCTACAGGTGGCACCTGGAATACTGCTGCAAACTGGAATACAGCTGCAGATGGTACTGGAACTACCAGGGTCACTCCTTTAACTACTGACATTTTAATAGTGGATGGTGCATTATCTACTGCAGGAGCTGCAACTACAATCAGTGTAGATTTGGCAAGTTTTTCTATTGGGCAGTTCAAAGTTACCAATAATACAACCTGTACTTTACAGTCCAGTGCAACCACAACCAGAACAATTAGTATTACCGGCAGTGTCGGCAATGATTTTGTAATTGAAAACGGAAGTGTACTGAATTTAAACCATGCTGCAAATGCAGTTGCTTTTGCTTTTTCAGGTACGGGTAATACCGGCGATATTTCCGGAACATACAATGCTTCAGGAAGTACATCCAATGTTATTACAACTACCGGTGGAATCTCTACTTTGTTTACTGTTTCTTCAACTGGAGTTGTTAGTAATTCTATACTTGGTAATTCCGGTTGTTTAACCGGTTCAGTTGCCACGTTGTCATTTTTAGGTGGAAGTTCATATTCGCATTCAAATTTTACTACCACAAACGGATATATCCCGCTGGCTACCTGGAATGATGCTTCTAATGTTACAATATATGGAGGAACAACTTCAACCGGTATTACGAATAATGCCCAGTCTTTTGGTAATTTTACCTATAATTCTACAACATCTACCGGAACGATGAGTGTTTTTGCTACAGGTACAGCAACAATAAAGGGAAACTTAACCATTATTGCCACCAATACCGGTAAATTCAGGGCTTTAACTTCAGGAACTTTAACCATTAACGGAAACCTGAATGTATCAGGTGGTTATTTTGAATTAGCCAGTACAACAGGAACAATGAATGTATTGGGTAATATCAATGTTACAGGTGGTACCCTTGATTTACTTTCTCAAAGTTCAGGTACTCCTTCTTTGAATTTGAAAGGTAGTTTAACACAATCAGCTCCTGGTATACTTTTATCATCAGGAACTGCAACTGCTAATCCAACTCTTAATTTTAACGGAACATTAGCCAATCAGTCGATAACATTTGCAACTCAACCAACAGGTCCTATTACCTATAGAGTTTCAAATTTCTTCGGTATCACTTTAAATGCTTCGTTTGCCAATTTTGCTATTGGAAACGGAACCCTTGGTGGATTAAGAATTTCAACAACCTCTGCTACGCCAATTACATTGGCAGGCAGTTTGACAGCTTTACAATACAATGCTGCAAATTCTACACTGGCATTTGATACTGCAGCTAATATGACTGCAACTGCATTTTTATTCCCTGCAACATCAGGTCCAAGCAATCTGACTGTAAACGTGGGTAGTGCAAATACACTGACACTGGCACTTGACAGAACATTGGCAGGAACCCTTACAATGACTTCTGGTTATATTAATATAGGCACGAACAATTTAATATTGGGAACAACTGCTGCTGCGCCAGGAACTCTAACTTACACTGGAGGAAGTATTGTAACAAGCGGTGGTACATTTACCCGTTGGTTCCCGATTACAGGTTTACCAACTTCAGTTGGAACCGGGATAGGATATTTCCCAATGTCAGTAAATATAAGCGGAACTCCTGTTAACCGTCAGGTTCAATTGGCATTTTCTACTGCTACTGCATTAAGTACAGGAGGTGCAATCACTTGTGGTATTGCAACTGCACCCGGTTTAACAACCGGATTATCCATAGCAGATTCGGTACCTGATTATACCATCCACAACCGTACAAATTCTTCATGGACATTAACTCCTGATGGAACACTTGCAGCTTCAGGAACCATCATTATGAGAGTTCAGGGTAGTGGTGCGATTTATACTTCCACCTTTGCTAACCTCCGTTTGATGAAAGCCACTTCCATAGTAGGAAGAAATGCTGCAGGAACCGGTTCGAATACTAATCCTCAGGTGAACAGAACCGCATTGTCTGTTGCAGATATTACCGGCACATTTTACATAGGTGCTGCTGATACCAATAGTTCCAATATTATTTATTCAGCTTCATCCGGTGACTGGAATCTCGGCAGCAGCTGGTTAGGTGGTGTGGTACCCGATGCTACATCAAATGCTGTGATTTTAAATACCCATACCATTAATGTAAGCGATGCAGAAAGTGCTTTGAACATTGTTATCAATAACGGTGGTACATTAAATGTAAATGCAGGTGCAAATCTGACCATTGTGGGTGGTTCAGCTACAGGTATTGTAAATAATGCCGGTGGTAAAATCAATATTACCGATGGAAGCCTTACTTTAGGACCTGTTGGTGGTGGTAACAGAAACTTTACCAATAACGGTAGTCTTACCGTTGCTTCAGGTACACTGAATATCAATGGTAATATCATTACTACATCTTCTACCGCTAATGTATTTACACAATCAGGTGGAAATATCTTTGTAGACGGAAATGCTGCAGGCAATGCTTTGAATTCAGTGGCTGCAGGTAGCAATTTGGTAAGTTTCTCATCAGGAACTCCAACTACAGTATTATTAACAGGAGGTGTTTTCACCATTGTTGATCCACATGCTTCTTCTGCCAGCAGTTATGCTTTAAGTGGTGGTATGACTACTGCTACCAATTGCGGTTTGGCCCATACTTTTGTATTTGGTAACGGTGTTTCTACTGATAAAGCAGCCAATGGTTTTTATGTATATTTATTCCCTGGTAGCAGTTATTTACAGTTAGGAAATGTAATTGTAAACGGAGCTCCCGGTATGGATAGATTTGTTTCTACAACTTCTTCCTATGGAGTTTTGGGCAATCTTACCATTAACAGTGGTGGTGATTGGAGAACCAGTTCAGGGTCAAATTATTTTGCAGGAAACATTATTGTTAACACTGGTGGTATTTTTAGCAATACAAATACACTTGGTCTTGCAAGTTATGCAAATGCTGTTTATGCAGCATCTACAAATGCTCAAACTGTTTCAGGCAGTGGTGTTTTCAGAAATTTAGTTCCTACTGCTTCAGTTGGCAATGGTGGTGCCGGATATACTGTTGGAGATATTCTTACAGTTGTTGGTGGAACATTCACTTCTCCTGCCAAATTCTTAGTTTCAGGTGTTACAACAGGTGCTGTTACAAGTGTTATAGCATTAGGGTATGCAGATTATTCTGTGGTACCAGTTGTCCCAGCTCTTACTACAGGCGGAAGCGGAACAGGATGTACCTTAACATCATTTACCAATATGACTCCTACTGCAAATTCATATTCTGTAACTGTAAATAATAGCAATGTTAGCGGTGTTATTTTCAGTAACCCAACTTCACTCAGCGGTACGCTAACTTTAACAACAGGTATTGTTAATACATCAGCTACCAATTTATTGACAGTTGGTACTGCAACAGCTGCCGGTTTTGTAGGAGGTGGTTCTGCAACTGCTTATGTAAACGGTCCATTGGCTCGTACTTTTGCTGCCAACCGTACAGCTATTGTTACACAATCTACTACTACTTTATTCCCTGTCGGGAAAAATGGTATGTATATGCCTGTATGGATTGACCCTGCAACTAAAGCTACAGGTCCTGTTGTATTTACAGGTGAGGCTTTTACAACCAACAGCGGTACTCCAGCAGGAGCCAATATTACCAATCTATCTCCAATGAGATGGGAGGCTTTGATTGCTTCAGGTGGAAGTAATCTAAACAATTCTTATGTTCAGATAAGTGATGCCGGAATTGTAAGTGGAAAACAGATACTGCAATCCATTGCAGCAGCGGGCAACTATTCTGCAATAGCTTCTCCAACCAATTTTTCAACAGCCACTTTAACAACTGCAGCTGCAACTCCTGCCGCATCATACTATGGATATTTCTCTTATGGTAATGTAGATAGCTGTCTGGCTCCTCTGGATCAGCCAACAGCATTGGTGAATACTTTTACAACCACTACCAGTTTTAATGCTAGTTTCACAGCAGCAGCTTCTAATCCAAGCAATTATTTAGTGGTTCGTTACTCAGGAACACCAACAATAACAAATCCTGTAAATTATACAACTTATAATGTAGGAGCATCTGTCCTTGGTGGTACTATTGTATCCAACAGCAGTGCAACTACGTTTACCCAGTCAGGGCTAACAGCAAATACAGCTTATACATATTATATTTACAGTTATAACAACTCTTACTGTTATGGTCCTATTTATAATAATGTTACACCTTTGATTCAGATAATTACTACCTGTGCAACTCCTGTTGTTGGTGTTCCCGGAACTCCGACAAGTACTCTTATAACTACCTCTGATTTCACAGCCAACTGGACAGCTTCAAGTACAGCGGGTGTATCTTATGTTTTAGACGTAGCTACTGATGCAGCATTTACCACTTTTGTACCGGGATTTAACAGTATAGATGTTGGTGTAGGTGTACTTAGCTATCCTGTTATAGGTTTATCTCCATCTTCTCTTTATTATGTAAGAGTTAGGGCAAATTCTGCAGGTTGTTACAGTGCAGTATCAAGTTCGTTATTATTATATACCTTATGTAATCCGGAAGCTGCACCAACCATGGTTCAGAATTTCTCAACCTATACCGGAGCTGCTCCTCAGCCATTCTGCTGGACAGAAGCTACCGGAGCATTGGCAGCTTCATCTACCCTTACTTTTGTAAGCAGTAAATGGACATCAGCAAATTTTGCCAATACAGGAATTAATACTGCTGCTAAAACCAATCTGAATTCACTCACAGGAAATGACTGGATTATTTCTCAGCCAATTGATTTAGGAAGTACTGTTGGTGCATATAATGTGAAATACAATATGGCTGTTACCAGTGCTGCCGGAACTACTCTTCAGACTACTTTAGGAACGCATAAAATAGATATCGTTGTTTCTACTGATGGTGGAGCTACCTGGTCGAATGCCAATATTATTAAAACTTATACCGGTTTGGGTAAATACAGCAATACCGGACAAATTGAAAAAGTCAATATACCATACAGTGGCGTTGTTAAAATTGCCTTTGTTGCAACTACTACTTCTACTACTCCAAGTATTGATTTTCATGTTGACGATTTTGTAGTTGAACCTATTTCTGCGCCAACAGTTACTACAACAGTTGCTACACTTGTTACAGGTGGAACTGCACAAACTGGTGGTGTTGTTACAGATGCTGGTGGTTTGACTGTTTCAGAACGTGGTGTTTGCTGGAGTACTTCTCCTGCTCCACTTGCTACCGGCTTACATACCAGCGATGGTACAGGTACAGGAAGCTATATCAGCAATATTACAGGTTTAACTGCTGTTACTCCTTATTATTACAGGGCTTATGCAACGAATTCTTTCGGAACTGCCTATGGTACTGAATATAATTTTACAACCACATTAACCTATCCTCCAACAGTTACTATGGGATTGGTTTCTTCTATCGGAGCCTTTACTGCTACTGCAGCCGGTAATGTACATTCAGATGGCGGACAACCACCTATTACAGACAATGGTTTTGTGTTTGCATTAACAACTACTCCTCTGGTTGGTGGTGTTGGTGTTACCAAGGCTTCTGCACTTACTCCCGGTTTAGGTGTTTATTCTGTTGATATAACAGGATTAAACCAGTTAAGCATGTATTATATCAATGCTTTTGCTACGAATGCAGTTGGAACAGCTTATGGAACACAAACTACATTTACAACCCTGGGTCAGCCAAGTGTTACAACAACTGCTGTTACAAGTATTGAATCAACTTTCGCTGTCGGTGGTGGAAACATTACAGCTGATAATGGAAGTGCAGTTACAGAGCGTGGTGTTTGCTGGGCTACTACTACAGCTCCGCTGGCTACCGGTTTGCATACTACTGATGGTGCAGGTTTAGGTGTATTTACAAGTAATTTTACAGGCTTAACAGCTTCAACCAAATATTATTACAGGGCTTATGCTACCAATATTTTTGGAACTTCTTACGGTACTGAATTAAACTTTACTACTACTTGTGTAAATTCTCCAACAGCTACTCCTGGATCTCGTTGCGGTACAGGAAGTGTTAATTTATCTGCTACTGCTGCTGAAGGAACTATTACATGGTATGCTGCTGCAACAGGTGGTACAGCTCTTGGAACAGGATCTCCTTTTGCAACTCCTTCTATCAGTGCTACTACTGATTTTTATGTTGATGCTGAAAAATCTACCATTGGACCATCAAATATTACTATTGGTTCTGGAAGCAGTTTAACCAGCAGTTCTGGTTATCCTACAATTTTTGGTAATTATTGGTATCAGGATTGGTCGCAAATGGTTTATACAGCTGCTGAATTACAAGCTGCCGGTTTAGTAGCCGGTAATATTACTGCCTTGAAATTCAATGTAGGAGCTTTAGCTGATGGATCACCTTCTGGTTATTCGATTAGTTTAGGAACAACTGCTAATTCTGTACTTACCGGCTTTACTACAACTGGTTTAACAACTGTATATGGTCCTACAACTCCAACAATGTCAACCGGACTGAATACATTTAATTTAGCTACTCCTTACTATTGGAATGGTACTTCAAATATTATTTTAGATATCAGAGGAACTGGTGGATACGGAAGTAGTAATGCAACCACTTATTATACTGCAACCACAGGAAATACGGTTGTTTATGCGTACTCTAGTTCTAATAATGCCGCTTTCTTTACTTCAAGTCCTACAGCTACAACTTCAAAATCAAGACTTAATGTAATTTTTGCAGGAAATGCTCAAACTATTTGTTCAAGCCAACGTATTGCAGTAGCTGCAACTGTTGCTCCTCCTGCTCCATTAACAATTACTGCAGGAGCAAGCATTTGCAACAATTCTATTTATGCATTGAGTGTTACTTCTAACTTAAGTGATTATGATTCTTATGTATGGACACCAGTTACAGGCTTATTTACTGATAATTTGGCTACAGTTCCTTACGTTGCCGGTACTAGTGCAACAACAGTTTATGTAAAAAGTGCTACAGCAGGAACTACAACTTATGTATGTTCTTCACTGAATTCACTTAGTGCCTGTGCCAATACTGCTTCTTCTATCATTACTATATTACCAGTACCTGTTATTACTGCAACACCTTCTAATTTATGTATTAGTGGTTCAACAGTGCTCAATGCAAATCCTGCAACCGGTTACGGAACAGCTACTTTCCAATGGAAAAATTCTTCTGACAGCATCACATTTGCAGATATTACTGCTGCAACTGCTTTAAGTTATACCACTCCAACACTCACAGCTACTGATTACTATCGTTTGGTAGTTAGTTTGGGTGCTACTGTTTGTAGCGAATCAAACCTTGCTGTAGTTGTGAACAATCCGCTTATATTGACTTCAACTCCTGCCAGCCGTTGTGGTACCGGTACAGTAAACTTATCAGCTACTGCTACTCCGGGTGCTATCATTAAATGGTATGCTTCAGCCTCAGGTGGTGTTGAACTTGGAAGCGGTGCTTCATTTACAACTCCGGTTATAGCAGATACAACCAATTATTATGTTGCTGCAGCAGCAGGTGAAACCGTTGGAACCGGTCTTGGAAATACTTCAATTCCTACAGCTACAGGTGCATCTGCTGAAAGAGGTATTGTATTTACAGCTTACAGTAACTTTACTTTGCTTACAGCTCAGTATTATTCTCCTACTTTAAATGTAACCAATACAGTTACTGTAAAATTGTTTGATAATACTACTGGTACTCAAATTGGAAGTCAAATTGTATTGCCTATCGTTCAGGGAGCAACTGCAGGATTTTACACGATGAACCTGAACCTCGATATTGTTCCCGGTACTTATCGTTTAACTGCTGGTTTCTCTACATCTGTTAACCGTATATCTTCAGGCGCAGATTATTCCAGCCCGCTGTTTAACAACCTGGGTGCTTTTGGATTAATTACTTCCGGTTATGATGGTGGTGTATCTTCAACATCTTATAACTATTTTCATAATATTGCTATCAGATCGGTTTGTTTAAGCCCGTTTACGATGGTAACTGCAACGGTTACTCCTCCTCCTGTTTTAACATTAACTCCTGGCGTTTCTGTTTGTAATAATGTTGCTCAGGCAATTAGTGTTACTTCCTTATTGGGAAATTATGATAACTATGTATGGTCACCAATAACAGGATTGTATACGGATGTAATCGGTTCTACACCTTATCTGGCAGGTGATACTACTACCACTACTGTATATGTTAAAACAACTACACCGGGTCAGCGCATTTATACTCTTAATGCAACCAATACCCTTAGCGGTTGTTCAAATATCATCAAGGACACAGTTACGGTTCGCGAAGCAACTGTAATTAACCTGACTGCTTCTCAAAATCCAATCTGTGCCGGTAGTTCAACTGTATTAACAGGTATTTTCGGTACAGCCGGTGGTACGCAAAACTATACAGCTCCTCCTGCCGTTTCTAGTCCTACAGCTGATGAAGATATAGGTAACGTGACTTTTGGTAGTTTGAACAATACAACTGCTGTCAATTCACTGGTGGGTACCATAGGTACTGCAACGGGTACAGCCGGAAGTTATTCTAATTTTACTGCTTTTGGACCTTATGATTTTGTTGCAGGTAACACCTACACATTATCTCTAGGTGCAGTTCAAACAGGTGGAACTTGGTCAAATGCTTTTGGAGTATACATTGACTATAATAGGAATGGAGTATTTTCAGATGCAGGCGAACTAGTTTATGCTTCACCAGCTCTTACACCAGGTGAATATACTGAAACAGCAAGTGTAACGATACCTGTTACTGCATCAGGTGGTGTTACCAGAATGAGGGTAATAAACACTGAATCCAGTTTAGTTACTTCTCCTACTCAATCTGTTGGTTACGGTGAATATGAAGAATATTCATTGAATATTCAAAATTTCGGAGCGGGCAATACTTTTGTATGGGACAATGGAAATGCTATTGTTGGCTCAACCAATCCGGTAACTGTTGTAGCATGGTCCGATTCAACTTATACTTTAACAGCTACAGATGCTTTTGGATGTAGTAAATCTGCCAGTATTGATGTCGTCATTTCCAATGGTATCAATATGATAGCGCAACCTACAAATGTTACAAAATGTGCAGGTCAAACGGCCAGCTTTACTGTAAATGCTTCAGGTTCAGGTCTTACTTACGAATGGAGAAAAGATGGCGTTGAAATTTCACCTATTGATAATCCAACTGCTGTTACCAATACCCTGGTATTGGATACCATTTCTGCATATACTGCAGCCAGATACGATGTAAGTATTACTTCATTGTGTGGTGGAGCTCCATTGATCAGTGATTCAGTTCATTTGGTTGTAAATCCGCTGCCTACAGCAACTGCTAGCAGCAATTCAGCTATCTGCGCCGGTAATACACTATTGCTGACAGGTACATCAAATGGTGCTACGTTCAGTTGGACAGGTCCAAACAGTTTTGCTTCCGCACTCCAGCATCCAAGTATTACTGCTGCTACTACTGCAGCAAGCGGTATTTATCATTTTACGGCTACATCTATTGATAATTGTGTGTCTGTGGTAAGTGATGTAACTGTACTAATTAACCCATTACCAAGTGTACTAACAATAGGCCCTGATCCTGCTCCAATCGTTACTTATGGAGTTGTTCAGGAATTAACTGTAACAGGAGGTCTTATGGGCGGTACAGCCTTGTCCGAAGATTTCAATGGAAGTGTTACTGGATGGACTGTTTTAAATGGTTCAACCGGTGGTAGTAATCCAGCTGTAGGTAATTTTCTATTATATTATCCTTCTCCTACATGGAAAAGTAACGACAGTAGTATTTACGCAATGGCCAATAGTGATGGACAGGGTAGTGGAGGTTCTACTTTAACTGCAATGATTTCACCGGTAATTAATACGAACGGCTATACTTCTTTATCTTTGTCATTCTGGCATTATTATCGTGCATTAAGTGATTTTGGAAACGTAGAAGTTTCATTAGATGGAGGAATTACATGGGAAACTACTCCATTGGTCTCATATACAACTACACAGGGAAGTGCATCAACTTTTAGTAATGCAATCATTGATATGTCAGCATATATTAATCAACCAAACTTAAAAATTCGTTTCTATTATGAATCAAGCTATGGATGGTATTGGTCTATTGATAATGTAGTGATCACAGGTACAGGTACTGCTACTACGAGATGGTTACCAACAACAGGATTATATTCAGATGCTGCCGGACTTACAGCTTATACCGGTGGTCCTGCAACTACGGTTTATGCAAAACCTGAATCTACTACTGTCTATACTGCAACAGCTACTTCTTCTGCTTTGTGTACCCGTAGTGCTGATGTAACCGTTACCGTAAACTGTCCGATTCCTACTGCTCTTAGCCAGACAGATACCTCTTCCAATTCTGCAAAAATGGTTTGGACAGGTATTGGTGGAAGTTACGACATCGAATGGGGTGCTGAACCTTATACTTTTACAGGTCAAGCCAATAGAAATGTACCCACTGCTTTGTTGCAATTTGTAAATACATTGACACCCAATACAGTTTATGCCTACAAAGTGAAATCAATCTGTAGTCCGGGTAGCTTAAGTCAATGGTCAGATGTTGCCTATTTTGTAACAAAACCATTACCGGGTACATGGACGGGTGCTGTTAGTACAGACTGGTTAGTTGCCGGTAACTGGAGTGATCTTACTGTTCCTACAGCTACTGTAAATGTTGAAATTCCAGCTGCTCCGGTAAATCAACCTCATATTACTTCGGCATTTACTACGCCTGCTGAATGTAACAATTTACTGATAAACGCTGGTGCTTTCTTAACCATAGATGCTATCAAAGCATTGACAGTTAGTGGTACTATTACCAATAATGCAGGTATAACAGGTATAGTTATTAAATCAACTTCAGCCGGTTCAGGTTCATTATTGCATACTACTTCAGCTGTTAATGCCAGTGTTGAACGTTACATTCCTCATTCTAATGCAGATGAATATCATATGTTGGCTTCTCCTGTTACAAGTCAGGCTATCGCTCCATTCTATTTACTGGATGGTTTCTATACCTGGAATGAATTGAGCGGCTTATGGACTTCTTATGATGATCCTGATTTTGCTGCTGTTAACGGAGGACTTAACTTTGTTCCCGGTAAAGGCTATGCTGTTTCCTATCCTGCTGCAATTACAAAAACTTTTGAAGGTGCACTGAATCAGGGAAGCATAAACGTACCACTTACATTAACAACCGGAGCTTCTTACGAAGGTTGGAATTATGTAGGGAATCCTTATCCATCTTCTATGAACTGGGATGCAGCCAGTGGCTGGTCCAGAGGTGATTTAGCAGATGCTGGAGGAAGCGAAAGTGCTATGTGGATATGGAATGCCAGTCTGGGTAGTTACGGAACCTATATTTCAAATTCAGGTCTTGGAACCAATGATGTTACTGCTGACATTCCTTTAGCTCAGGGATTCTGGGTTTATGGTGCTGCAGCAGGTACATTAGGTATGACCAATGATGTGAGATCTCATTCTTCACAGGCCTTCCTGAAATCGACTGCATCTGATATGATTCGTTTAGCAGTTACAGGAACAGCCAATGCTTACAGTGATGAAATTATTGTAAAATTCGGAAACACAAATGATCAGGGTGGTGCACCTAAATTGTTCAGCTTAGAAGCAACAGCACCCAATTTGTACGCTACAAAAATCAATAAAAACTGGAGTATTAATTATCTGACTACTGTTTCACAGCACAATGTTGTCCCTGTTGGTTTTAAAGCAGGTGTAAGTGGTCTATATACACTAAAAGCAAGCAATATCAATAGTTTTGCTACGCCAACCTATGTTTATTTGAAGGATTTAGCTACCAATACAATTACGGATCTGAATCTAAATGCAAATTATACTTTTGCAGCGAGCACTACTGACAATGCCAACCGCTTCCAGTTGATATTTGCTTTGTCACCATTGGGTATTTCAAATAATGCATCGATCACTACCAATATTTATTCAAACAACAGCAGTATTTATATCAATAGCAGTGAAACAGTTAAATCCATCGCTATTTACAATACATTGGGACAATTGATCAGAACCGTTGCCAATAACAGCGGAACAACAGTTGTTGATATGAAAGACGCTGCCACAGGATACTATATTGTTAGAGTAGTAACTAATAAAAATGTTTATTCAGAAAAAGTGTTGATAAAATAATAAGCCTATCCCTAAATCCCTTTCCTAAGGAAAGGGACTTTGGGGCAGTGCTAAATAAAAACTTTGTTCTTTGAATTAAATTAAAAATAAAGCTTCATACTTCTCCCTTCCTTAATGGAAGGGGGAGGGATGAGCTAAATTTAAGTAAGATATGAAAAAAATTATTTTAATAACACTTCTGAGTTTTTGTAGCATCGGTTTATTTGCACAACCATTGCCACCAGCTTATCCTCATGGAACAAATGGTGATTTACCCGCTGCACCCATTGATGGTGGCTTAAGTATTTTATTGGCATTAGGTGCGGTTTATGGTGCTCAAAAAGTTTATATTTTAAAGAAAAAATCTAAAAAAGAAGCATAGGATCGAATAAATTTGTTTTTACGTTTCTTATACTTCATTATCTTTATAAAGCTTCGTCGGTTTTTTGGCCGGCGAAGCTTTTATTTTTAATGGGTGTAGTTTAGTTAAGTGTTGGTAATTTAATTTCTTAAATAACTTAATATATAATGATTTAGAAAAAGAAAATCTTGGTACTCCAGAATAATGCATCAAACAGTAATAAATATGAATACACTTCATCATTTAATAATTACTTTATAATAAATTAAGCTTTTCAGGAAAAATATTTTATTTTCTTTACTTTTCCTGATGAAAAGTAACAAAAATCAGCGCTTACGGTAATTTTGCTAAAATCAAAACGAATTGAATCCCTGCGCGTTCCAAGCCGTCACGAAATAAATAATGTAATTTTAAATAAACACTTACCCTTCGTGACTTCAGGAACGCTTGCTAGTCCCATCGCTATTCAATTCGTTTTGATTTTTTTAGCAAAATTCCCGAATGCGCATCCTTTGCCTTACGGCAATCAGTTTATCGACAACAAATCAATTATAACAGGTATTTATAAAAAGATTCATGCATTTTATATGCGAATTAGGGCTAAAAAAATTATTTATACTTTATAAAAATTGCGAAGAAAGACATAATAGGTATTTATTTTTTGTAAAAAGAAAACAAAACTTTCTAAAAACAAATGTTTTCTAATGTTTATTAATACTAATATGTAATTTCCCTTAAAGTTAGGATTCAATATTATTGATAGTCATGGACTGATTATAAGGGGTATATTATAAAAATCAGATAATCAAATAGTCAACCCTGCTAAAACCATTTTTAATAAGCTGTCATTCC
>CAIUKU010000416.1 GCA_903899825.1 uncultured Bacteroidales bacterium
CAAGATACAGTTTGAAAAACAGCTGACAAATTTGTGTTTTAGGCGGTACAGTTTGCCGCGGAATAGGTGGACCAGTTTACTGCGGAATGTGAGGACCACTTTGCCGCGGAATTAGTGGTACACTTTGCGCGGATTCTCCACCAGTTACACCTCCGACAAATAATCCTTCAGCTGCAATTACCTTCAATGACGGTTTAGCTGTTGCAGTAGATTCTGCCAATGCCGTAATTTATAGTACCAATCCCACAGGAAGCGGAATGCAAAGAGAAATTGATATTTATGCTTTTAAGGGAGGAATGCAGGTGCTGGAATTTCATTTTTTGCCTAAACCAGGTATACAGCCTGTTTCACAGGATTTTAATTCAGCCTGGCTGACCTATATAACCAACAATGGAGCATCTTTTCCTTCTGATTATTATCACTGTGTTTCAGGAAATTTCAATCTCACAACTTGCGATACTATTGCCAATAAAATTATTGGCAGCTTTAATTTTATTGGAAATAATGGAACAAGCAATAAATCGATTACAGCAGGAACCATTAATATAAATACTTTGAAAAGAAATTAAGCAGGCTACAGCCAAGCCCAAAGTAGGCTGTGACTATATTTGCGTTAATCAACAAGCCCAGAAAAAAATTATTTTCCGGGCTTGTAACTTTTATATCATGCTATTGATAATAAAGTAATTACAATATTTTTTTAATAGCAATTCATTTATCATAAAAATTATTACTCTTTCAGTTTCATATTATGAAACACATTGGTAACATCTTCGTCTTCCTCCAGTTTTTCAAGTAATTTATCAACTTCTAACTGTTGTTCAGCGCTTACTTCTTTCATTTCTGTGGGTATACGTTCAAATTCAAAAGTTGAAATTGTAAAGGCATTTTCTTCAAGGTATTTCTGGATAGGACCAAAAGAAGTAAACTCGGCATAAATCATAATGAACTGATCTTCTTCAAATACATCTTCGGCACCAAAATCTATGAGGTCGAATTCGAGTTCTTCCAGATTGATGCCTTCTTTCTTTTCTACTTTAAAAGAACATTTGCGTTCAAATAAATAATCCAGCATACCAGTTGTTCCTAAGCTTCCGTTGTATTTATTAAAATAACTACGGACATTGGCAACTGTTCTTACCGGATTGTCAGTGGCAGTTTCTACCAATATGGCCACACCAAAGGCTGCTTTACCTTCGTAAACCATTTCTTTGTAGTCTTTGGTATCTTTTTCAGTAGCTTTTTTAATGGCTCTTTCAACATTTTCCCTGGGCATATTCTCCGACTTCGCATTCTGAATCAACAGTCTTAAACGAGGATTGGTATGAGGATCTCCACCACCGGCTTTGGCAGCCATGGTTATTTCTCTTCCTAATTTAGTGAATACTTTGGCCATATTGCCCCAGCGTTTAAACTTACGCGCTTTACGAAACTCAAATGCTCTTCCCATAATACTCTGTTTTTTATTTTTTGCAAAATTAAGAATGATATTATATTTGCAATGATATTATTTGAATAATTTTTGATTCAACTTTACCAAAATAGATAATCTTAATACTATTAGCATCTTCAGCTTTTTCAACCCACCGGTCTTATATGTGTAAATTTCAAATTTTAATTAATAAACATCAACCTAATTTCAGTTTATTAATTGGAGTTTTCCGCTTTAAAAAAAATAAAAAGGAGTTGTCAAAAAAATGACAACTCCTTTTTATTGATTCCTGTGTTTATTACAAATTCTGTTTGTAATAATCGAAAATCTTACGGTACAAATGCGTACGATCCATACCACTTACATTGTGTTCGTGGGTTGGGTAAACAAAATAATCAAGCTGTTTCCCTAAATCAATACATTTTTTTAAAAAAGAAGAACTATGTTGTGGGACTACAGTATTATCCACACCACCCTGTATAATAAGCAATTTGCCTTCTAATTTGTCAACATAATTCAGCAATGATGCATTTTTATAACCTTCAGGGTTTTGCTCAGGTGTATCCATGTATCTTTCACCGTACATGATTTCGTACCATTTCCAGTCAATTACAGGTCCACCTGCAGTGGCTACCTTAAATACTCCAGGGTTTTTCAGTTTCATCGAAATACTCATAAAACCTCCATAACTCCATCCATCCACACCCATGCGTTCAGTATCAATAAAACTCAATGATTTTAGGTAGGCAACACCTTCCATTTGATCGGCTAATTCATTGGTTCCGCAATTGCGATGGATGGCACTTTCAAAAGCAAAGCCTCTGTTGGCAGAACCGCGATTGTCCATTGTAAATACTACATAGCCTTGCTGTGCAAGAAAATTAAAAAACAAATTTCCACCACCTAACCATGAATTGGTAACCAGCTGTGCATGTGGACCGCCATAAACATAAATGATGACAGGGTATTTTTTGCCTGCATCAAAATTAGCAGGTTTTATCAAACGACAATACAAATCTGTACCGTCTTTGGCTTTAATCGTCAACATTTGTGTTTCACCTAAGTTATATTCTTTTAACGGATTATTATCTTCTAAAATAGTTTGAATTGTTTTAGCTTCTGCATTAATAACAACTGTTTTACGGCTAATTTCAGTGTTACTGAATACATCCAGGATATAATTGCCGTTTTTATCGATGGTAGGATAGTGAGTACCTTTAATGGTGGTAATTAATTTAATATCCGATGATTTAATGTCAACAACATAAATATCGTTGTCCAAAGGGCTTTCTTTGGTAGCCGAAATAAATACTTTATTTCCTTTTGCATCAAAACCTTCAATATCTTTCACCATCCAATTGCCTTTGGTTAGTTGTTTTATAAGCTTCCCTTCGGTGTTGTATAAATAAATGTGATTGTAACCATCTCTTTCACTCAACCATAAAAACTCATTCGGTTTAGATTTCAGAAAAAACATACCATTTTCAGGTTCCACATATTTTTCGTTCTTTTCTTCGAACAAAGTACTGATAAATGCTCCACTGATCACATCGTATTTATTTAATTTCATGTGATTTTGATCGCGGTTCAATACAGCAATGTAAACATATTTCTCATCAGGGCTCCAGCTGATATTTGTAAGGTATTGTTCGGCTGGTTCTCCTGTTTTCAGGAAAACGGTTTTCTGAGTAATAGGATCAAAAATACCTACCATTACATGATGGCTTTTCATTCCTGCCATTGGATATTTTATGTTTTTTAATTCAGCAACACGGGGTTCAATATCTACCAGTGGATAATCAGTTACCATGGTTTCGTCCATGCGGTAATAAGCCAGTAAATTGCCCTTGGAAGACCAGAATGTGCCTTTCTTGATTCCAAATTCATTGCGATGTACCGTTTGACCATTTACGATCCCTTTGTCTTTGTCTTCAGTAACAGTAAGTTCTGTTCCTCTGTAAGATACAAATAGATTGTTATCAATCGTATAAGCGATATTGTAAGTATTGGGTTCAACATCTATATTTTCAGCAATTTCAGGATATTTGTTCAATTCCGAAACTTCTTTTTTTACAATGTCATAATTAAATAACTTATTGCTGTGCGTAAAAGTAAAATTGGTCTTATTCACCCAGTTGACAGCGGGGAATCGTTTGATTTCCTTTTCGGTGAAAGCTTTGATGCCCTTATTGATCGCTTCCAAATCGAGTATACTGTCTTTTTGGGTGGTTTTTACATTGCCTTTTACCAGTTTATTGTTGGCAATCCAGGTATAATTGCCATTTTCGTCCTGCCACTGAAGGTTATTGAGTGAAGTTGGATACAATTTACGATTGCTAATCAGTTCATCCAGTTTTAATTGTTTGGTTTGTGCGGATAATACGCTGGTAACGAACAATAAAACAGTCAGTAAACATAATTTATTGAATTTTTCCATCTGAAGATTATAAATTTAAAATGAGTCTGCTAAAATAAAGAAATTTCTGCGAAGAGAAATGATAAAAAGGATATATTCGATAAAACTGCTGTTTTGGACGATGAAATTGTACAGGCTGAGAATTCTATTATATTGTTAATCTGCCAATTAACATTAAATCAATACTTATCCATTTGCTTACATAGCTATATATTTATAATATGCTGTTGTATAGTATAATGGGAGATAACTCTATTATTTTTAAGACAATGAATGGCAACCAGAATGATTAAACAAATAATTCCTTTTAAATACAACAGATTACAATAAAAAACTGTATAAATAGTAAAGAAAAAAAGAGTAAAAAAAGCAGACCTTAGTTATAAATTATGCACAATACAACATTATTTACTTTAGCTCAATAGCTTTGAGTTTTAACTTCAGGTTCACGAGCTACTTTACAAACTTTATAGACTTTATGAACTTTACAAACTACTTGATAAGAAAAGTAAATTTATCAAAGTTTTTCAAAGCGATACCGGTACCACGAGCCACTGCTCTTAAAGGATCTTCGGCAACATGTACAGTAAGTTTTGTTTTTTGGGCGATACGTTTATCAAGGCCTCTCAGCATAGAGCCTCCGCCGGCAAGGTAAATACCTGTACAGTAAATATCAGCACATAATTCCGGAGGTGTCATTTCGAGAGCATTTAAAATAGCTGCTTCTATTTTAGAAATAGATTTATCGAGACAATGTGCAATTTCTGTATAATTTACAACGACTTCCCTGGGTGTACCTGTAAGCATATCCCTGCCCTGAACCGCGAAATCTTCGGGTGGATTTTCAAGTTCGGGAATGGCAGAACCCACTTCAATCTTGATTCTTTCAGCTGTACGCTCTCCAATGATGACATTGTGCTGTTTACGCAAATGTTCTTCAATGTCCTGGTTAAAATCGTCACCTGCAATACGGATAGATTTGTTACAAACTATACCACCCAGGGCAATTACCGCTATTTCACTGGTACCACCTCCGATGTCAATCACCATGTTTCCGTTTGGTTCCAGTACATCAATACCTATCCCGATAGCAGCAGCCATAGGTTCATGTATTAATTTTACTTCTTTGGCACCTGCTTGTTCTGCAGAATCTCTTACGGCTCTTTCTTCCACTTCGGTAATACCGGATGGAATACAGATTACCATTTTCAGGGCTGGTGGGAAAAGTGGCTTTTTAGGGCTTATCATTTTGATCATTTCCCTGATCATGTATTCAGCAGACTGAAAATCAGCAATTACACCATCTCTCAACGGACGGATGGTTTTGATATTTTCGTGCGTTTTGCCGTGCATAAGCATGGCTTTTTTGCCAACTGCTATAATTTTTCCGCTTTGTCTGTCGATAGCTACAATAGAAGGTTCATCCACAACCACTTTGTCGTTATGGATTATAATAGTGTTGGCTGTTCCTAAGTCAATTGCTATTTCTTTTGTTAAAAAAGAAAAAAGTCCCATATTTTTTTTATTTATTTCTGATTTAAACGATATACCTTACGTAAAATCAGAAAATTAGTTACAATAATTAATTGATCAATGTTTAAAATGCCTGTTTCCGGTCAAAACCATTGACAGATGATTTTGATTGCAGAAGTCAATGCTATCCTGATCTTTCACCGAACCACCCGGCTGTATAACAGCATTAATCCCTTCATTGCTTGCAATTTCAACACAATCAGCAAAAGGGAAAAAAGCATCAGAAGCCATTACCGCTCCATTCAACTCAAACCCAAAGTTTTTTGCCTTGGCAATGGCCTGCTTCAATGCATCAACTCTTGAGGTCTGTCCGACCCCACTTGCGAGCAATTGTTTATTCTTTACAAGAACGATGGCATTTGATTTTGTATGCTTTACAACTTTGTTGGCAAACAACATATCTGTTATCTGCGCATCATTTGGTAATTGCTGTGTTACTGCTTTTAAATCTTCTGCCTTTTCGACTAAAATATCTCTTTTTTGAGCGATAACACCATTTAATATTGTTTTGAATTGCTTGTCATTCAATACAAAATCTTTTTTTTGCAAAATTATTCTATTTTTCTTAGATTTTAGTATTTCTAAGGCATTATTTTCGTAATCCGCTGCAATTATTATTTCAAAGAACAATTTATTGATTTCAACTGCGGTTTTTTCGTCTAAAACCTGATTGCATATCAATACTCCTCCAAATGCAGAAACAGGATCTGCAGCAAGAGCTGCCTTCCATGCATCAATAAGTGCAGGGCGGGATGCTATTCCACAGGCATTGTTGTGTTTGATAACGGCAAATGTAGTTTCATCAAAATCGTTGATCAAAGCAATGGCAGCATCAATATCCAGCATATTGTTATAAGAAATTTCCTTGCCATGAAGCTGATTGAAATAATCAGCTATATTCCCATGAAAAACTGCCTCTTGGTGAGGATTTTCACCATACCTCAATGAATTGGTTTGTAAAATACTTTGTTTAAAAACCTGAATTTGAGCATCTTTGTTGAAATAATTAAAAATATGGGTATCGTAATCCGAAGTGACATTAAAAGCTTTGGCTGCAAATAATTTTCGGTCGGACAACTCAGTATGTCCTTGTTTTTTGTTCAGCAATAATAACAAATCAGCATATTCAGCTTCGGAAGGAACGATAACAACATCTTTAAAATTTTTGGCAGCGGCACGTATCAGTGAAATACCACCGATATCAATTTTTTCGATAATTTCAGCTTCAATTGTGGTAGAAGCAACCGTTTTTTCAAAAGGATATAAATCAACAATCACCAGATCAATTTCCGGAATTCCGTATTCTTTTAGCTGTTCTAAATCTGAAGCCAATTCCCTTCTGCCAAGTATGCCTCCAAATATTTTAGGATGCAGTGTTTTAACCCTTCCACCCAGAATTGAAGGGTAAGAGGTCAACGTCTCCACTGCTACAGCATCGAAGCCCAATTGTTTAATATAATCAAAAGTACCACCCGTTGAAAATATTTTTACATTTAATTCGTTTAATTTTCTAATAATGGGCGCTATGCCCTCCTTTGAATATACTGAAATGAGTGCACTGTTTATTTTTTTCATTTATTAAAACATTTAAAACTGAAAATCAGATATGTATAAAATAATTTTTATTTTGCAATTTTATTAAAAAATTAGTTCAAATACCAATTTATTTTCATATAAATGTATAATTTTACAGATTATTAAACGATACCTTATCCTTACAATTCAATTTTAAGAAATGAGACAGAAGCTATTTATATTTGTCAGATTATTCAGGGAAAGTTATTTGTTTGCTTTTCAGGCCATCATCGCAAATAAATTACGTACTATTCTTACGTTGTCAGGTATTACGATCGGGATTTTTTCAATTATATCCGTTTTTACTGTTTTTGATTCCCTCGAAAGCAAGATCAAAACCAGTATTGATTCTTTGGGGGACAATGTTTTATTTGTACAAAAATGGCCCTGGGCTTTCGGGGGTGATTATCCCTGGTGGAAATACCTTAGCCGTCCGGTTGCAAAAATCAATGAACTTTCAGAAATTGAGAAAAGGAGCGAAGCCTATTATGCAGCAACATTTGTTGTAGGAAACACCAAAACTGTGAAATACAAAAACAATAGTGTTTCAAATGCTCAAATACTGGCTGTTTCAAAAGATTATGATAAGGTAATTACCATAAATATTGCTCAGGGCAGATATTTCACCATGAGCGAATCTGTAGGAGGAAGAGCCGTTGCAATTATAGGGAATGACATTGCAGAAAATATATTTTTTAATACCTCTGCTTTGGGTAAAGATATTACCGTTTTTGGCAGAAAAGCCAATGTAGTAGGTGTCTTTAAAAAGGAAGGTGATGATATGTTCGGGCAAAGCAGTGACAATCAGGTGATGTTGCCTATCAATTTTGCCCGCAATGTAATGGATATCACCGACGAAAGCAATGATCCTTCAATAATTGTAAGAGCAAAGCCCAATGTCAGCAATGAAGAGTTAAAGGATGAACTTACCGGGATCATGCGCTCAGTGAGACGATTGAAACCATCTGCAGAAGATAATTTTGCAATTAACGAAATGAGTATGATTACCAAAGGTTTTGAAAGTATATTCAGCACCATTAGTATTATAGGCTGGATAATTGGTGCTTTTTCATTAATTGTCGGTGGTTTTGGTATCGCAAATATTATGTTTGTTTCGGTAAAGGAAAGAACTGCAATTATCGGAATTCAAAAATCTTTGGGTGCTAAAAATTATTTTATTTTGTTGCAATTTTTGTTCGAAGCTATTTTTCTATCACTCTTAGGTGGTGCTTTAGGCTTAATCATTATTTTTGCCGGCACACTCATCGTAACTTATTCTTTTGATTTTACTTTAAGTTTAACTTTTGGAAATATTTTTTTAGGTTTAAGCGTTTCATTAATTATTGGTTTAATTGCAGGGTTTATTCCCGCTTTTAGTGCCTCACGTTTAAATCCGGTGGATGCAATACGTTCTTCGAGTTAGTTAATGCTTATTCGTTTTTTGATCACTTCTAATTGATGTCCTTTTTTTCTTAAGAAGAAAAAGTTGGAAATAGTAAAATCTGCTTTTATTAAGAAATGTTTAAAATAGAAATTTATGAATAAAAAAATGTTTAAAACACTGCCCAAAATCGTTACAATATGCGTTTTATTAATCATATTATCAACAGCTTGTGATAAAAAACCAGGAGAAAAGCCTTCTTCGTCCGGAAAAACCTGTGAGATTCTTTTAGTAGCTGACAAATCTATGGTTGATGGATCAGTTGGCAATGCATTGAAATCTTTTTTTATGCAGGAACAAGTCGGCTTAAATCAATCAGAGCCTTTGTATACAATGCCATACATTTCTCTTTCTGCCTTCGAAGATGCAGAGATGTTTCAGGCTCACCGCAATATAATCATGATAAATATAAATGACAGTTGTAAAGAGAAACTGGAAATAATGAAAGATTATAAAGCCAAACCTCAAATTGTTTTCGTTTTAAATGCACCTACTTCCGAAGCATGTATTCATTTATTTAATGAAAAAAAAGAATTGATAAAGGCAACTTTTGACGAAACTGAAAGAATCCGTATAAATATGGCATTTAAAGCTATAGAAGAAAAAACAGCAGGCATTGAAGTACTTAAAATTTTTAATTTTTCTATGGTATTCCCCAATGGTTTTAAAGTAGCCAAGAAAACCAGAGACTTTGCCTGGATACGCCAGGAATCAAAAGAATATACTGAAGCTGTTCTGATATATACTTATCCATACACTGATAAAAAGCAATTAAATCCTCAGCATATCATTGCCTTGCGTGATTCGCTTACAAAACAATATATTCCGGGTCCAACAGAAGGTTCTTACATGACTTCCGAAAAAGAATTTGCACCGGTATCCAAGGAAATCAATTTTAATGGATTATACGCTGTTGAACTGAGAGGCTTGTGGAAATTAAAAGGAGATTTCATGGGTGGCCCTTTTATCAATTACACATTTGTGGATGAGAAAAACAATCGTATAATTATGCTGGATGGATTCTTATATTCACCCAAAAAGCCCAAAAGAGACTTGTTAAAACAAATTGAAGCAATTATTTATACTTATCATCCAAAATAATTATTTTTTTCGAAAATTTCAGTCTTATCTTTCAACAAAAAAAAGGATTTGTCAGCCGATACCAGCCGGTTATAATTAGAAAACCAGCAATGTATAAGCTAAAATGACAAATCCTTTTTAAAATACGTTGATTCGTATTATAAAAAAACCATCCTTTAATCCATTTTCTTAAATATCATATACCAGGCAACCTGATAAAGTTTTGGATCGTTTTTGCTTACAGCTTTAGAACTACTGTTTTCATCTGATTTAAGATATGGAATCAAAACATCTCCACCCGGCTGCCAGTTAGCAGGTGTAAGCACTGCATTGCTTTTAACAGTTTGAAGTGCATTAACGGTTCTTTTGATCTCATCCAGGTTTCTTCCCACTTCCATTGGATTGAATGAAATTGCACTGATCTTATTGTCAGGATCAATGATAAAAACACCTCTGACATCCTTGGTATTATTGGTAGAAGCATGAATCATACCATATTTCCTTGAAATAAGCTTTGAGTCGTCGTCAATTAGTGGAAATTTAATATTAACCGCTTCCCTGTTTTTGTAGGAAAGTGATTCTAAAGATTTTTTCCAGTTTTTATGACTTTCAATGTTGTCAGTAGAGATAATTACAATCTGGACTCCCAGTTTTTCAAATTCGCCCTGCATATAAGCCAGTTCAAGTAATTCTGATGAACAAACAGGCGTAAAATCTAAAGGATGACTGAAAAGTATTTTCCATTTTTTTCCATAATCATCAGGAAAATGCAGGGTTCCATTTGTAGTTTCTGCTGTAAAAGATGGAGCTTTATCCCCTAGCATAGGGATGGTATTTTCCTGCGCAAATATCATTGTTGCAGAAAAAAGTGAAGCAATAATAAAGAATAATGTGTTTTTCATGTTGATTTTATTTAGAATGTTTATAAATAATATCAAAATAGCACTAAAGTTTAACATAAGTTTCTTTAAGCTTTGTTATAAAATAATTAATTAATAAACTATTTAACATTTTGATAAACAATAAACTGCAGATTTTTAATAAAAATAGAATACTAAATAGCTATTCGATAATGATAACATAACATTCTTTATTAAAAAAATTCGTCAGTCAAATCTGTTATCTTTTTTGAATTAATCGCTTCCTTTTGTTATTTAAAAAGTATCATTGACAAAAGCAAAGCATTAAAATAGAGCATTCAATAAAATTTCTTATCTTTGCAGCACTATGAATTTTAAAGAACTCAAACTTGATAAACATCTTTTGGAAGGCATATCATATTTAGGATTTGAAACAGCTACACCTATCCAGGAGAAAGTAATCCCGCTTATACTCGAAAACAGGGATTTAATAGCTTGTGCCCAAACAGGTACCGGAAAAACCGGAGCTTTTGTATTACCTATTCTTAATAAATTAATCGGAAAAAAAGACAATACAATTGATACCTTAATCATTGTACCTACCAGAGAATTGGCCATTCAGATTGACCAGCAGATACAGGGATTATCTTATTTCGTTTCTGCAGGTTCTATTGCTGTTTATGGTGGCGGAGATGGAAAAGACTGGGATTCACAAAAGGAAGCTTTAAAAAACGGAACAGACATTATAGTAGCAACACCCGGAAAATTGTTGTCTCATATAAAAATGGGCTACGTAAATTTTGACAATCTTAAACATCTGGTGCTGGATGAAGCTGATAGGATGCTAGATATGGGCTTTATCGACGATATACAAACCATCATTTCCTATTTGCCTAAGAAACGTCAAAACCTGCTTTTCAGTGCTACCATGCAACATAATATTCGTCAACTTGCACAGAAAACCCTACACAATCCGGCTGAAATATCTTTGTCTATGTCGAAACCTGCTGAAGGAGTTGATCAAAAAGCATATTTAATATATGAGGAACAAAAAGTTAAACTCATTAAGCATTTATTGCTCGAACGCAAACATTACGATAGCATCCTCATTTTCACTTCTGCTAAAAGCAAAGTAACTGAAATTGTCAGATCATTAAACAAAAACGGCTTTCCTTCACAAGGAATATCTTCAAATCTGGATCAGGAAAAACGTGAAGAAGTCCTGAGTGGTTTCAGATCAAAACAAATACGTATTTTAGTGGCTACAGATGTAATGAGCCGTGGTATTGATGTCAAAGAAATTAACATGGTTATCAACTATGACGTGCCTCATGATGCAGATGATTATGTACACCGGGTTGGAAGAACAGCCAGGGTAAATGCCAAGGGTGAAGCCATCACACTGGTTACACAGAAAGAAATGTTCAAGCTGAAAAAGATTGAAAAATTAATAGACTCTATCATTCCAAAACTTCAGGCACCTGACGACATTGGCGAACTGCCTAAAATGCATGAAAGAGCAAGTGAACCAAATAACAAAAGGAAATTCTACAGCAAGAAAAATAATTTTAAAAAGAAAAACCCCAACGAAAAATTATAACAGATAAATTACCTTTGTTTTACACTCAAGCAAAAGCCCCAAATAAATTTTGAAATTTGTATTTGGGGCTTTTGAAATTAATGCAATAATAAATCCATCAACGACTGACAAATATCATTTTGTGTTTACTTTAGTCTGATTACTTTTGCAGGAAATATTACAAACTTTTTGATCTGCATATATGATTACACAGAAGAATAATGGTGTAAATAAATCTATTATATTGGCTGTCACCATGACCTCTAATTTTTTCAATCCATTGATGGGAGCTGCAGTAAATATAGCTTTACCCAAAATAAGTATGGAGTATTCATTGAATGCAGTTGCAATGAGTTGGGTAACCATGTCTTTTTTGCTGGCATCAGCCATTTTTCTGGTCCCTTTTGGTAAAATAGCTGATATGGTCGGTCGAAAAAAAATATTCCTTTACGGAAACATTTTTTTTATGATTGCTACAATTTTATGCGCTTTTTCCAATTCAGGCAATTTTTTAATTGTCTCACGTCTGTTACAGGGAATTGGCAGCGCAATGATGTTTAGTACAACCATGGCCATTGTTATTTCTGCTTTTCCGGTAAATGAAAGAGGCAAAGTAATCGGATTAAATGTTGCTGCAGTTTATGTGGGCTTATCAGCCGCTCCTATTCTGGGCGGTTTTCTCACTCAAACACTAGGGTGGCGAAGCTTATTTTATTTAAACGCTGCTGTTTCGTTCATACTCATCATAGCTATCCTTGTAAAAATTAAAGCAGAATGGATAGAAGCAAAAAACGAAAAATTCGACTGGTTGGGAACACTTATCTATATGCCAGCTATGGCAGCATTAATGTATGGATTTTCGAAATTGACAACATCCTTAGGCCTTTTATTTGCAATTATCGGTTTAGTTGGTTTAATCATTTTTGTGTTGGCAGAATTTAAAAGCCCGTTTCCTGTTCTGAATATGAAACTCTTTTTTGAGAATAAAATATTCGCAACATCTAATTTGTCAGCTTTTATAAACTATGCAGCTACATTTGCTGTAAGTTTTGTGTTGAGTTTGTATTTACAGTATGCCAAACACTTATCACCCAAAGAAGCAGGTCTTGTACTTATAACACAACCATTATTAATGGCATTGGTAGCTATATTTTCAGGTCGTTTGTCCGATAAAATAAATCCACGATGGCTGGCTTCTTCCGGAATGCTTATAAGTGTAGCAGGATTAATTATGCTGGCTTTTATTGAAAAAGATACCTCCAATGGATTTATTGTAGTTGCATTGGCAATACTTGGGTTTGGTTTTGGTTTATTTTCTGCTCCCAATACAAATATGATCATGAGCTCTGTTGAAAAGAAATTTTATGGCATTGCATCTGCAACAGTGAGTACAATGCGCTCAACAGGTATGATGTTCAGTATGGCCATTGCTTCACTTTCTGTACATATTTTTGTTGGAGAACAAAAAATTAGTGATGCAAATATCGAAAGCTTTATACATAGCTCAAAAATAATATTTATTGTATTTACCTTGCTTTGCATACTGGGTGTGTTTTCTTCCTTTGTTGGAAAAAAAACAACAAAACCCATCTGAATTACAAAAAACTAATTCAAAATAAAATTAACTGACAAACTTAGACAGGAATAAAGTGCAACATCGGACTCATATTTAAAAATACATTTATTCATTTCAATATTTATCAAATAAAACAATAAAATATGCCTGTAATAACTTTAGACGGCCCCTTTCTTTCAGCTGAAAAGAAAGAAAAACTGATAAAAGCATTTACTGAAATAGCCAGTGAAATTACGAACATTCCCAAAGATGCATTTGTGGTTTTTATTAAAGAAAACCCATATGAAAACATGGGACAGGGAGGTATCCTTATCTCAGAAAAGCTCAAACTACAAAACCTTAAACATTAAAGATGCCAACAGAAACATCCCTGGAAAAAAAATACAAAAAAGGAATCATCGATCAGACCGCAACTTATATTAAATCCCGGCTCGAAGGTGAAGGCAGCGGTCATGACTGGTGGCATGTTTATAGGGTTTGGAAAAATGCAGTTCAAATTGCACAACAGGAGAATGCAGATCTGTTTTTGGTTGAGCTGTCTGCTTTGCTGCATGATATTGCCGACTGGAAATTTCACGATGGCAACGATGAGGTGGGTCCAATGATGGCAAGAGCATGGCTTGAAAACTTATCCGTTGATGAAGCCGTAATTGCTCATGTATGCCAGATCATAAAAGAGGTCTCCTTCAAAGGTGCCGGCGTTATCACTAAAATGCAGACGAAAGAAGGTAAGGTCGTTCAGGATGCTGACCGATTAGATGCTATTGGTGCTGTCGGTATTGCCAGAACATTTGCCTATGGAGGCAGCAAAGGAAGGGAAATGTATAATCCTGAAATAAAACCAATAATGCATCTATCGTTTGATGAATATAAAAACAGCAAAAGCCCTACACTGAATCATTTTTATGAAAAATTGCTTCTGCTGAAAGATCTGATGAATACCTCAACTGCAAGAAAAATGGCTGAACACAGGCATCAAATCATGGTAGATTTTCTATCCGAATTCTTCCGGGAATGGGAAGGGAAAGTTTAAACCATATCCGGAATGAACTTTATTAAGCATAGGCTACTGTACAAATAAAATCAACTTATTTAATTCGATTTTTAAAGGATTCCATTATTTTTGCAAAAAAAACTAACAATGATTATTGAGGCTCGCGATATTTATAAATCTTTTAAAGCTGTACATGCAGTAAATGGCATTAGTTTAAGTATTGCCGAAGGACAATTCGTTGCCTTACTTGGCCCGAATGGAGCCGGAAAAACGACACTGGTGGAAATGATAGAAGGCATTCAGCAACCCGATAAAGGGGAAATTCTGATTGCAGGTAAAAAATGGAAAGGCAACGAGGATGCTTTGCATCATATCATAGGTCTTTCGCTCCAGGAAACCTATTTCATCGATAAACTGACTGTTCATGAAACACTGTGCTTATTTGCAAGTTTTTACGACGAAAGAAAAACCAGAGTAGCTGAAGTAATTGATTTGATTGGGCTGGAAGAAAAAAAGAAATCCTATGTAGTGAATCTTTCAGGTGGTCAGCGTCAACGCCTGACACTGGGTATTGCCTTACTGAACCACCCAAAAGTATTGATTCTTGATGAACCCACTACCGGACTCGACCCCAATGCACGCCGTGAAATCTGGAAAATTTTGCTTGAACTGAAAAAGAAATCCAACACATCGCTATTACTTACTACACATTATATGGAAGAAGCTGAACAGCTCTGCGACTATATTATTATCATGGACAAAGGCAGCATACTAAAAGAAGGCAGTGTTACTCAATTATTGAATAAGGAAAAAGGGAGTAAAACCATTGAATTTGAATTGGAGGGTATTTACGAAACAATTGCACCCGCTGAAACACTACCCGGGATATTCTGGGACAACAAGACCCAAAAAGGTTCATTCCAACTCTTTGATATGGGAAAAGATATGCAGGCGTTTTTGCATATACTTGAAGAAAATAACCTTCGCATTAAAAATTTAGAATGCAGGCGGAAATCATTGGACGATTTGTTTACCTCATTAACAGGAAGGCATTTACATGAATAAATTTTTAAAATTCCGCCAGCTTTATCAACTTATTAAAGCCCATTTTCTTGAATTGATGCGGGAACCCGCTGTACTTTTCTGGGGTATCGTTTTCCCGATACTTATGTCGTTGGGTTTGGGAGTAGCCTTCAGTACCAAACAGGATGTGATAAGAAAAATGGGTATCATTAAAACTACCAATAGCATTGTAGCTGATACTTCCACTTTCATTGGTAATTTTTTGGTAAAAAATACATCCAAAGAATACCATGCTGGAGATAAAACTACCTATTATTCCTTTAAAATTAAAAATGAAAAACTCGGAAATACTACTTTCTTTTTTCAGGAAACCAACTGGAAAGATGCTATAGTTGCATTAAAGCGGGGAAAGTTTAATGTTGTGATGGAAGAAAAAAATAAGAAAATTTCGTACTTTTTTGATCCCGGCAATCCTGATGCACAACTTACCTATATTAAAATCTCAAAGTTCTTTGAATCAAAAGATTATATTTATCAGGAAAAAACCGATCAGATAAAGATGTTATCTTTGGAAGGAACACGCTACATTGATTTTTTAATTCCAGGTCTGATAGCCATGGGTATTATGATGTCGACCATGTGGGGCATCAGTTATACCATCATCGAAAGAAGATCAAAAAAGTTTTTACGACGTATGGTTTCAACACCTATGAAAAAATCACATTTATTGATTTCAATCATCATTGTAAGGTTTATGATGAATTTTATTGAAGCCGCTCTCCTTTATATATTTGCTTACTTTGTATTTGACATTCATATTCAGGGGAGTATTCCTGCCCTGCTGATGGTATTTATTGCAGGGAATATCGCTTTTGCAGGAATCGCAGTTTTTATTTCCAGCAATACATCCAAGACTGAAATCGGAAATGGTCTCATCAATGTAGTTGTAATGCCAATGATGGTGCTATCAGGTATATTCTTCAGTTATCATAATTTCCCGGAATGGTTTATCCCCATCATTCAAAAATTTCCACTTACTATTATGGCTGATGATATCCGTAGTATTTTTATTGAAGGAGCCGGTTTTGCTGAAACTGCTTTACATAGTATGATGCTAACTATAACAGGAATAGTGTTTTTTGCAGCAGGTGTGAAGTATTTTAAATGGTATTAAATATTCATTAACCGTCTTTTGGTAAATGCAAATTGTTAATTAGCTATTGAAATGTACTACAAAAGGCTTTATTTCTATCTTTGCAAATATTTTATATTGTAGATGAAAGGATACTTTAAAGGATTAGATACACTCAGGGCTATTGCAGCTTTAGTGGTTGTAATTGGGCATATCGAACTTCAAAAAAGTGATAATGGCATTCCGAATTTAATCAATCATCCATACATAAAACTGGCTAGTGGGCATGTTGGCGTTGTTTTGTTTTTTGTGTTAAGTGGTTTTTTGATTACCTATTTGCTGATGAAAGAGAAAGAAAAAGCTGGGAGAATTTCTTTTAAAAATTTTTATCTCCGGCGAATATTCAGAATATGGCCACTTTATTATTTGATCATATTAATCTCTTTCCTTTTCTTTAAAGCTGACTATTCATTGGGATCAGCTGCTCTTTGTTTAACTATTTTCCCAAACATAGCACATGCTTTTAACATGGGTTGGCCTACAAGCCCTCAACTGTGGTCAATTGGTGTTGAAGAACAATTTTATCTTTTCTGGCCATTGATAATCACACTTATTCCTGACAAAAAAAAGATATTATATTTATCAATCTTTTTTATAGGATATTCTTTTATCCCATATTTTATTACATTTATTAATCCCGGAATTTTTAAAATTGAAACCTGGGGTTATTTTATCGGTGATTTCTTTTATGGTTCCAAATTTAACAGTATGTGCTTTGGAGGTATACTGGGATTTATGTATGCAACTAACCATAAAAATCTTAAATTTTTATACAACAACTATGTTGCTTATACTTCCTTTTTTCTGGCTTTTGTACTTTGGTTTTCCGGATTTGATCCAAGGTTTTTCAGGGATGAACTTTATACCTTGCTTTTTGGTATCGTGATTTTAAATATTGCAACAAACGATAAGCTAAAATTTAATATTGAAACCAGACTATTTAGCTTTTTAGGTAAAATATCTTACGGAATTTATATGTATCACTGGATTATTATTCTTTTGGCATTGAAGATTATCTCCTCTACTGTATTTGAAAATATTATTATTTACAACGTAATATTATATACAACAGTACTTTTAGGAACCATATTACTTTCCTGGATTTCATTTATAAGTTTTGAAAAATATTTTCTAAATCTAAAGAAACGTTTCGAAACTATTAAATAATTAGAAAACACTGATATTGAAACGGTTTACTATAAACGTAAGATTTATTGATTATGATTCTCTCCCCATTAACTGCTGAGCAAAATCGAGAAGGTTTTGTTTTTGAGCAGCATCTATCGGAATTTTTTGGAGACAATCGAGGGCTTTATCATAATACTCTTGCATTTGATTGATTGTCAATTTATCAATGCTTAATTCATTATAAATAGTTTTTACACCAGAAATTTTTCTTTCGCTTTCTTTATCTGATAATTTATAAAAATTTATCAGCTGTTGAAGCCTCTCCCCTTTTGCTAATTCAAATGCTTTGAGATACAAATACGTTTTTTTGTTGGTAAGAATATCCCCTCCTGTAATTTTGCCAAATTTTTCAACTGCTGAATACACATCCAATAAATCGTCTTTTAACTGAAACGCAAGTCCAATGTTAACACCAAAATTATAAATATTATCAGCATTCTTACTATCAGCACCTCCGATTATAGCTCCTATTTTTAGACAGCCACCTAATAATACAGCCGTTTTTAAACGAATCATTTCTAAATAATCCGAAATGCATATGTTTTCATCGGTTTCAAAATTCATGTCGAACTGCTGTCCTTCACAAACTTCAATAGCTGTTCTGCTTAAAACATGCAAAATATCTGGAATAAACTTTACATCCGTCTTGAGTATATATTCATAGGCCAATGCAAACATTGTATCACCGGAAAGTATTGCAATGTTTGTATTCCACTTTTTATATACTGTATCTTTACCACGCCTGATAGGTGCTTTATCCATAATATCATCGTGAAGTAAAGTAAAATTATGGAAAATTTCCATCCCAATAGCCGGATAAATGGCTTTTTCCATATTTCCATCAAACATTTCGCAAGCCAGTAAGGTAAGCAATGGACGTATTCTCTTACCTCCCTGAGATAGTGTATAACTTATAGGTTCATAAAGTAAAGGAGGATTTCCTTCAAATTTTTGTTCTAATATAATTTGGTTAACGATATCTTGTAATTCCTCTACGGTGTGCATTGTAAACTCTTTTTTCCAAATTTCTTTAAATTTTTTTATCAGTATTTATACTATTGCTTAAAGAAATTATATTGTATTTTCTGAAATTTATTAGTTCTGTTCGCTAATTGATCAATGGTTGCTGTTTTCTAACTCAATGCTTTCATTGTATAGCTATTTACAAAAAACTATTTAATAAGTTGTAGTAAATAATCACCATACCCGCTTTTTAGCAGTGGTTTAGCAACTTCTATCAATTGCATTTTGTCAATAAATCCCTGACGATAGGCAATTTCTTCAATACATCCGATTTTCAAACCCTGGCGTTGTTCAATAACTTCGACAAATTGAGATGCTTGTAACAGTGAATTAAAAGTACCGGTATCTAACCAGGCTGTTCCTCTGCTTAAAATTCCAACTTTCAATTTTCCCTGTTCAAGATAATATTTATTAACATCGGTTATTTCATATTCACCCCTTTTGCTGGGTTGTATGCCCTTAGCAACTTCAATTACAGAATTGTCATAGAAATATAAACCGGGAACTGCATAATTTGATTTTGGTTCTAATGGCTTTTCTTCTATAGAAATAGCATTGTTGTTTTTATCAAATTCAACAACACCATATTGTTGTGGATTAGATACATGATATGCAAATACCATCCCGCCTACAGGGTCGTTATTTTCTTGTATCAATTTTTGCAAACCAGTGCCATAGAAAATATTATCGCCCAAAATTAAAGCTACTTTTTCTTTTCCTACAAATTCTTCTCCCAAAACAAAAGCTTGTGCCAGACCATTGGGAACCTCCTGAACTTTATAGCTAAAGTTACACCCAATTTTACTTCCATCTCCCAATAATTTTTCAAAATTTGGTAAATCTGTAGGGGTCGAAATAATCAATATTTCACGAATCCCTGCCATCATTAATACTGACAAAGGATAGTAAATCATTGGTTTATCGTAAATAGGCATTAATTGTTTGCTAACTGCTATTGTAAGAGGATGTAAGCGCGTTCCAGAACCTCCTGCTAAAATAATTCCTTTCATATGTTTATTTTTTAAAATTATTTATTTGTACATATGGAACTCGCCAAAATAATCATCCTCGTGTGTGTGAATATTTTAACATGGCTCGTTTCATCTGTTTATATTTTATTAAATTACTGTTATGGTTATGGTTATATTATCAAATTTTATTACTTTTTTTCAAGTTTCGCTCTCGCCCCTAGCGAGACCATGATATATTCATTTCAGTTGGTCCCGATGTTTCGGGATGGATATTTCATATGTTTCTTTTTATCATTAATATTTTGCACATATACTATATTCCTGAAATATTAAGGGAAATATACTTTAAAATAATCATCTCATTTGTTGAGAATTTAATTATTCCTAACGTTTTCAATTATCTTTTTAAAGTTTTAGCCAAAAATAGAATTTATTTTTCATAGAATCATCAAAATATGAAAAAAAATAAAAAATCTTTATTTAAAAAACTTTAATTGCAAAAAAAATTGTAGGTTTGTATGCTACTTATACAAAAAAACGAAGGGGGATTATTTATGAATAAATTTATTAATAAGATTGCTTTTGCTTTCATAATTATGCTGATTTTTACAGCCTGTGTTTCCAAGAAAAAATTTGTTAAATCAGAAAATGATCGTCAAGCCTGTATGGAAAGAGAAATTAACCTTACTGAACAAAAAAATGGCTTAAACAAGCAAATCGAATTTTTAAAAAAACAAAATCGTTTATTGGCAGATGATACTACCGGCTTATCAGCCCGAATCAGAGAATATGAACTCAAAATGAATGAATTTAACCAAATGATTTCATCCAACCTTTCTGAAAAAGAAAAATTAAATCTAATGCTTAAGAAAAAGAATGACGATTTAAAAGAAAGAGAACATAAAATCAATGAATTAGACTCAATTTCAAAAAAACAAAACGCTCTTCTTACCGACGTAATTGGAAAAATTAACGGTGCGTTGGTTAATTTTAAAAAAGATGAATTAACCGTTGAAATGAAAGGTGGAAAAGTTTACATTTCAATGGCAGACAAGCTGTTATTTCCATCAGGAAGTTCTGCTCTTGACGAAAGAGGGAAAACAGCTTTGGGCATGCTGGCCAGCGTTTTAAAAGAACAACCAGGCTTAGACATTCTCATTATTGGTCATACCGATAGTATTCCAATAAAAACCAACTGTTTTAAAGATAATTGGGATTTAAGCGTTTCAAGAGCAAACAACGTTGTAAGAATATTGACTGAAACATACAAAATAAGTCCAATGCAAATTATGGCAGCAGGAAAAAGCGAATATACACCGGTTGCTGCAAATGAAACCAAAGAAGGACGTGCACTGAATCGTCGTATTGAAATAGTAATTTTACCCAGACTTGATGAATTGTATAATTTGATACAAAAGAAATAGTTTTTCTTTTTAGCTTTTACAACCCTGATTTATTTTTTAAAAATCAGGGTTTTTGTTTATATTTCTGAATATCTGTTATTTATACACATTATTTATTTGGCATCATTCTAAACTAACAGAAGTTCAGGCTTTTTTACAAAAAAATTTGTTTAAATTAATATGTTTACAATTCATCTTTAAATTTGTAAAATGCATTGCTTTATTAAATATTATTGGTCTCATAATTGCTATATAATAATTGAAAAATCAGTATTTTCAAATAATAATATTCACTTAATAAACAACAAACTCAAAAATACGTATATCAATCTTCAAAAATTATTTTTACATGAAAAAAAATATCTTATTTGTCTGTTTATCTGCTTTTTATATTTTTGTATTGAGTAGCTGCAAACATGATTCAACTCCTCCTGTAATCGATGAAAGTGCTATTAAAGATACAGTCTATTTTTATGATGAAGTGCTTCCGATTATACAATCGAACTGTGCAATAAGTGATTGCCATACCAATGGAGAAGAGGATCCTGATTTAAGTAATTATAGCAACATCCTTAAATTGGTTAAACCAGGTGATCCGCAAAACAGCAGTTTGTATAAATATGCGATCGGTAGTGAAATGCCTCCGGCACCTAAAACACCATTAAACTTAGAACAAGTAACATCTATTTATGGTTGGATAAAACAAGGTGCACTAGCAAATATTGAACCTTGCAATTCATCTGATTCTTCTTTCAATAATGCCGTTTTTCCTATTATAAAAAGAAATTGTCTGGGTTGTCATAATACAGGGAGTACTAATGGAGCTTTAACTAATTTTGACGAAATATCTGCCAAAGCAAATACAATATTAAGCAGAATAACAACTCAAAGCGGTTCAATTATGCCACCTTCTCCTGCAAATCCTTTGTCTGATTGCAAGAAAACCCAAATAACAAACTGGATAAATAAAGGAAAACATAACGATTAATAAGTTATAATATACCCTAATACAACTTTTACAAAACCAATTTCATCCCAATAAAATTATATAAAAAGTATGAAAAAAATATCAATAATTAGTATAACATTATTTGCGGCTATTCTAATTTTTAATAGTTGTTACCGGGATTCTGAAGAAGGTCTTTACCGATTTGTTCCACCAAGTTGCGATACAACAAACGTTAGTTTTACGTCAACAGTCAGCCCTATAATATCTGCAAACTGTATAAGTTGTCATACAGGAGCCGGAGCTGGTGGTGGGTATCAACTTGATTCCTATGCAGGTGTTAAAGCTATTGCTGATAATGGAAAACTGGTAAATTCTGTTACTTATGTTTCAAACGGGATGCCTAAATCCGGAAAAATGGATAACTGTAATGTTAATAAGATTGTTGCATGGGTGAATAAAGGAGCCCTTAATAATTGATTAATATCTAAAATAACGTTAAGATGAAGAATTGGTTAAAATTTTTAATAGTCGCTGTTGTTGTTGGAATTATTACAGTAATTACAGTATTGTGGTATATCAATAAACCCAATAAGGATATTGAAAAAGCAACAGCAGAATACACTTTAAATGCGGATGATCTTTATAAACAATATTCTGACAACAAAGCTATTGCAGATTCATTGTACAATGGAAAAGTAATTGAAATTAACGGAAAAATTTCTATTATTGAAGCACCTTCTGACACTTTTGTAGTTGCAGTATTTACTCAAAAACAAGATACAACTCAATTAAAAACTGATGACCTTTTTGGTGATTTAAATGCAGAGGGTGGAATTAGATGTACCATGCTGCAAAATCATTGTGAAGGGACTAAAAATACAGCTCCCAATTCAGTTGTAAAAATTAAAGGTCTATGCAAAGGAATGCAAGGCACAGATTTAATTTTTGTAAAATGCTCAATTGTAAAATAATAAATAATCACTTAATATACAATAATATGAAAACGATTTTAAGATTTGTTACTGTATTTTTAATGCTAACATCGTGTGTTTTTGCACAAAAATACATCACTAAAAACGGGAAAATAAATTTCTATTCTGATGCCCCCATGGAAAAAATTGAAGCAAAAAATAATGAAGTAAAAGCAGCATTGGATGCATCTACCGGAGACATTGTTTTTCAGGTTTTAATTACATCTTTTGAATTTAAACAAGCTTTGATGCAGGAACATTTCAATGAAAATTACATGGAATCACCAAAGTTTCCCAATTCAACCTTTAAAGGAAAAATCAACAATCTGAAAGATATTAATTTTTCAAAAAATGGCAAATACAATGCAGTGATTGAAGGTGACCTTACCATACATGGAGTAACTAAAAAAGTAAAACAAAATGGTAGTCTAGAAGTTAAAGATGCAAAAGTAATTGCTACCAGCAAATTCAATCTTGCTGTTAAAGATTATAACATTAATATTCCAAGTGCTGTTGCAGGAAAAATAGCAGAAAAAGTTCAGGTTACAGTGGACGTAACAATGGATCAAAAAAAATAATTAATTAATATTATCCTTTAAGTCTCCGGCTTTGCCATTACTATCTGTAGACTTATTAAACATATCTGATATGAAAAAAATTTATTTTCTTTTAATTGTATTTACTGTTGTTTTTGTAAAGAATTCTTTTTCTCAGGATTTATTGGATGAATTTGGGCCTGATGTTAAAACCAAAGCATTTACTTATGCAACATTCAAAACCTCTCGTATTATAATTGGTCAATCCATAGAAAACCCGGCTAAAGGCAATCTTAACTTCAGCATTTCACACCACTTTGGCGCAATAAACGAAGGTAGTTATGGATTTTTTGGCCTTGATCAATCTACGATTAGAATTGGTCTTGAATATGGCGTTAACAACAGACTTAGCATTGGTTTAGGGCGTAGTTCTTTACAGAAAACATTTGATGGTTTTGTAAAATATAAAATCGTACGCCAAACCATTGATAACAGCATGCCTGTTTCTGTGTCTTATTTTTGTGACCTTGCAATCAATGGATTACACTTTCCACATCCTGAATGGAACAATTATTTTTCCTCAAGAATGTCCTTTGTACATCAATTGCTGATTGCCCGTAAATTCAGTAATTCCTTTTCGTTTCAGATAACACCTTCACTGGTTCATAAAAATCTGGTTACATTAAATGCCGACCCTAATGATATTGTTACTTTAGGAGGAGGAGGAAGATATAAATTATCTAAACGTATGTCGGTAAATGCTGAATACCATTATATTATGTCCAGTGAAACCAGAAAAAACTATGATAATTCACTTTCATTGGGCTTGGATATCGAAACCGGTGGACACGTATTTCAGCTTTTTGTAACCAACTCACAACCTTTATTTGAAAGAGGTTTTCTTACCGAAACCCAAGGAAGCTGGGGTAAAGGTTATATCTATTTTGGATTCAATATTGTAAGAACATTTACTATTGTTAAACCCAAAGGTTTTAAATAGGAATTATTTAAAGTCTTTAAATTAAAAAATCCTTGTAACTACAATCGTTACAAGGATTTTTTTATACAGACATTTAGTTTTTCTTAATTCCGGAATAAAAACTATTTTTCTTCCTTTTTCTCTATTTTAGCCCATGAATCTTTTAAAGAAACAGTACGGTTAAAAACCATTTTATCTTTGGTAGAATCCTGATCTGCACAAAAATAGCCCAGTCGTTCGAACTGAAAACTTGACAATACAGCAACATCCTTCAAACAAGGTTCTGCTTTGCAATTTTTAATTACTTTCAGCGAGTCAAGGTTTAGGTTATCTTTATAACTTCCACCTTCAGTATATTCTTCAGGATTATGAGCATTAAAAAGTCTGTCAAACAGTCGGACTTCAATATCAACCGCAGTATCCGCAGCAACCCAGTGAATCGTTCCTTTTACTTTTCTTCCATCAGGCGAATTACCTCCACGTGAAGCAGCATCATAAGAACAATGCAGCTCTATAATCTCACCATTTTCATCTTTCAAAAAGCTTTCGCATCTGATAAAATAAGCATAACGAAGGCGTACTTCGCTTCCAGGTGATAAACGGAAGTATTTTTTGCTGGGCTCTTCCATAAAATCATCCCGTTCAATATATAATACCTTTGAAAAAGGAATTTTCCTGCTTCCCGCATTTACGTCTTCAGGGTTGTTAATAGCATCTAATTCTTCAACTGTATCGGGGTAATTATCTATTATTACTTTTAGAGGGTTTAAAACAGCCATTACACGCATGGCTTTTTTATTCAGGTCTTCCCGGATACAATGTTCTAAAAGTGCTACATCAATCACATTATCCCTTTTTGCAACACCTATAATTTCTGCAAAATTTTGTATTGACTCCGGAGTATATCCTCTTCGGCGTATTCCACAGATAGTAGGCATACGTGGATCGTCCCAACCACTTACATATTTTTCGTTCACCAATTCAAGTAATTTACGCTTACTCATCATGGTATAGCTTATGTTTAATCTTGCAAATTCAATCTGTTGAGGAGAATGAATTTCCAACTCTTTGATAAACCATTCATATAAAGGACGATGCACTTCAAACTCCAGGGTACATATAGAATGTGTAATGCCTTCAATAGAATCGCTTTGACCATGTGCATAATCATACATTGGATAAATACACCATTTATTGCCGGTACGGTGATGCTCGGTATGCAGAATACGATACAGAATAGGATCACGCATGTGCATATTCGGAGAAGCCATATCACCTTTTGCGCGCAATACACGACAGCCATCCGCAAACTCTCCATTTTTCATCCTTACAAATAAATCAAGATTTTCCTCCATACTGCGATTGCGAAAGGGACTATCGGTTCCGGGTTTGGTTGGAGTACCGCGATAAGCACTCATTTCCTCCTGCGTAAGATCACATACGTAAGCTTTTCCCTTTTTTATAAGCTGAATCGCCCATTCGTAAAGCTGATCAAAATAATCGGATGCATAATACTCACCATCCCAGTTAAATCCAAGCCATTTAACATCTTCACGGATAGAATCGACATATTCAACATCTTCTTTAATGGGGTTGGTATCATCAAACCTTAAATTACATTTTCCATTGTATTTTCTTGCCAATCCAAAATTTAAACAAATAGATTTTGCATGTCCAATATGCAGATAACCATTAGGTTCCGGTGGAAAACGAGTATGAACCCGGCTTGAATTTTTACCGTTTTTTATATCCTGTTCAACAATTTCTTCAATAAAATTGAGTGTTGGTTTGGTGTTGGTGTTGGTAGTATTTTCTTCCATTTTTAATATTTTAAATTACAAAATTAAAGATTTATTGCATAAACTGCGTATTTTTTTAAGATATTGACAATTATTGATAAAAAAATTGTAGGTTTGATGTCTCAAAAAAATATTTAAAATACACTGAATTTCAATAAATAAAAAAAATGTCGCTTATTAAATTAGAAGGAATGGAATTTTTTTCCTATCATGGTTGTTTTAAAGAAGAACAAGTGATTGGGACAAAATTTATAGTTGATTTAAGCATTGAAGCCGACGTTGAACAGGCTGCCATCAACGATGATTTACATTTGACCATAAATTATTTAACTGTATATATGATGGTTAAAAAACAGATGGCAATAAAATCCAAATTGCTTGAAAACGTTGCACAACGGATTTTAGATCGTTTATTCATCGAATTTCCTGCTGTAATCAGAGCAGAAGTAAAAGTATCAAAGCTAAACCCTCCTTTAGGAGGAAAATTAAATTGTGTAAGTCTTACACTTACAAAATAAAAAAGCCCGAAATTATCCGGGCTCAATAGAGTTAATTAATTGATTAACTAAATCTTACAAGATAATAGTTTTTCTTTCCTTTCTGAACCAACAAATATTTCAAATTCAATAAATTCGTTTTATATAATATTGTAGATTCATTTACTTTTTCTTTATTAATGGATACACCATTGTCTTTCAGCATTCTGCGGGCTTCGCCTTTTGAAGGGAAAATACCCGTTTTTTCACTTAAAAAATCGACAATATTTAAATTGTTTTCTATTTCTGAAATAGCGATATCACATTGTGGTACGCCATCAAAAACGGATAATAAAGTTTCTTCTGACATGCGTTGTAAAGTCTCTGTAGTTCCTTTTCCAAAAAGTATTTCAGAAGCTTCAATGGCTGCATTGTAATCCGCTTCAGAATGCACCCGTATCGTCAGATCTTTTGCAAGTTCTTTTTGTAAAATTCTCAAATGAGGTGCTTCATTATGCTGTAATTCCAGCATTTCTATTTCAGTCTTGCTAAACATGGTGAATATACGAATATACTTTGAAGAATCATCATCAGAACAGTTGAGCCAGAATTGATAAAATTTATAGGGAGATGTTTTTTGAGGATCCAGCCAAATATTCCCTTGTTCGGTTTTTCCGAACTTTCCGCCATCAGCTTTGGTAATCAAAGGGCAAGTGAGTGCAAAAGCCTCTCCTCCATTCTTACGGCGAATTAATTCTGTACCCGTTGTAATATTGCCCCATTGATCTGAACCACCCATTTGCAATTTACAATTTTTATGTTCATTCAACCACAGGAAATCATAGCCTTGTACCAATTGATAAGAAAATTCAGTAAACGAAAGTCCGGTTTCCAGTCTTTTCTTAACAGAATCTTTTGCCATCATGTAGTTAACCGTTAAATGTTTGCCTACATCCCGCAAAAAACCTAAAAAAGAAAATCCTTTCATCCAATCATAATTATTGACAATCTCAGCATGATTAGGTTTTGAAATATCAAAATCCAAAAACTTTAACAATTGGACGTTAATGCAATCCTGATTATGTCGCAAAATATTTTCGTCCAGTAAATTACGTTCTTCCGATTTTCCTGATGGATCACCTATCATTCCTGTTGCACCACCAATCAATGCCAAAGGTTTGTGTCCGGCCTGTTGCAGATGTTTAAGCATCATAATAGATACCAAATGCCCTATATGTAGTGAATCAGCGGTAGGATCTATCCCTACATAAGCTGTTGTCATTTCTTTTTTTAATTGTTCTTCCGTTCCGGGCATCATATCGTGAATCATGCCACGCCATCTCAGTTCTTCTGTAAAATTCATTTTCTATTTTTTTGCAAAGATAAAATTTATTTTACAGACTTCAATTTTTGTTAAAGTCAAAATAAATACGGTTTGCTTTTATCAATTTTGTAATTTTGTAAAAAAACTTATTAACTTATGTTTGATTTTCATAAAAATATTATCATCGACGAATCTCAGATTACTTTAGAGGTTAAAAATATTCTGGAAAAAGGGCTGTACAATTACACCGAAAAAGAAGCTTTGCAGATCATTCTTAATTGCATAGACCTAACCACACTGGAAGGTGCTGACAACCGTGAAAAAGTGAATGCATTATGTGAAAAAGGCTTAAACTATCATAAAAGAGGAAATAATATTCCCAATGTAGCAGCAATTTGTGTTTATCCTAGTTTTGCACGGCAAGTTTCTGAAAAACTTAAAGGGAGTAACATAAAAACAGCATGCGTAGCCGGTGCATTTCCATCAGGACAATCACCGCTTTTTGTAAAGTTAATTGAGGTGAAATATGCAGTAGATGAAGGTGCTGAGGAGGTTGACATGGTGATTTCACGTGGAACCTTTTTAGAAGGAAATTATCAGGTAATTTTTGATGAAATTGCAGCCATAAAACAGGCTTGTGGTAACGCTCATTTAAAGGTTATTCTGGAAACCGGAGAATTACAGAATTTAACAAATATTCGATTAGCCAGTGATATTTCAATTGCAGCCGGAGCTGATTTTATTAAAACTTCAACCGGTAAAATTCTACCGGCAGCAACTGAAGAAGCTTTTTATGTAATGCTTCAATCCATTAAAACACATTATGAAGCTACAGGAAAAATGATTGGTATCAAACCAGCCGGTGGAATTTCAGAACCCAATCAGGCCTTGAATTATTTTATACTGTTGCATCATGTTTTAGGTGATAATTGGCTCAATAATAAATATTTCAGAGTAGGTGCAAGCCGATTGGCTGATAAAATTGCAGAAAAAATCTAATAAAGCTGCATTCCTAAAAATGAAGATAGATTTCTCTTCATTTTCTATACTTTGGGATATACTTCTTCTATGTTATGAATTCCATATTCTAAATTTAAGTATTTTTATAAGAAAAGTTTGGGAAAATTAATGTAGATTTGCAGGTTTTTTAGTACAACTATTTATAGTTTAATAGCGTAGAAAGATTATGAGAATTTTACAAGAAAAGTTATCAAAGTACGATTTACCACAACAAATCCAAAGATTGGGTGTGTATCCCTATTTCCGGACGATTGAATCGGATCAGGACACAGTAGTAACCATTAATGGTAAACAGGTATTAATGTTTGGTTCAAATAGCTACCTTGGCTTAACCAATCATCCCCTTATTAAAGAAGCTTCAATAAAAGCCATTGAAAAATATGGATCCGGATGTGCCGGTTCACGTTTTTTAAATGGAACGCTCGATATTCATATAGAACTGGAGGACAAACTTGCAAAATATGTTGGGAAGGAAGAAGCTTTAGTTTATTCTACCGGTTTTCAGGTAAATATTGGAGTAATTTCAGCTGTAACAGGAAAAGATGATTATATTATTTTAGACGAGCTTGACCATGCATCTATCATAGAAGGGAGAAGATTATCCTTTTCAAATGCTTTGAAATATAGACATAACGATATGTCATCACTTGAAAAAGCTTTAAAAACCTGCAAACCTGATAAATTAAAACTGATTGTTGTAGATGGCATTTTCAGCATGGAAGGAGATATCGTAAAATTGCCTGAAATTGTTGAACTTTCAAAAAAATATGGTGCTTCAATTTACGTTGACGAGGCTCATTCATTAGGTGTTATTGGAAAAAACGGTGCAGGTTCAGCTTCTCATTTTGGTTTAACCGATGAAGTGGATCTGATAATGGGAACCTTTAGCAAATCATTAGCTTCTATTGGTGGTTTTATTGCGGCCGACAAAGAAACCATTAATTTCCTGAAACATAATTCAAGACCTTATATTTTCAGTGCAAGTATAACACCGGCATCTACTGCAAGCGTGTTAGCTGCTCTCGATATAATCATTAAAGAACCAGAACGAATTAAAAAACTTTGGGATAATACCAATTATGCTTTGGACAACCTTAGAGTAATGGGATTGGACATTGGACATACTGAATCTCCAATCATTCCTTTATATGTAAGAGACAACCTAAAAACTTTCAAAATTACCAAAATGCTTTTTGATGATGGTATTTTTGTGAATCCGGTTGTTTCACCCGCTGTAAGTTCCGATGCATCATTGATTCGTTTTTCATTAATGGCTACACATACTTTTGAACAAATAGATTACGCTTTGGATAAAATATCAAAAAATGCAAAAAAATTGCAGATAATTCCTTAATGATTTTACAATCATAATTTTAAAATAGCAGACTTTTCATAAATTATTAGGAGGAATCAAATAATGTCAATTCAAATAAAGGAAGTTACCAACAATAAGGATTTAAAAGCTTTCGTTTGCTTTCCAAATGAATTATACAAAGATTGCAAATACTTTGTTCCTACAATTATCAAGCAGGAAATGCTTACCCTAAATCCGGAAAAAAATCCATCTTTCGAAGTTTGCGATACTAAATTATGGTTAGCTTATATTGATGGAAAAATTGTGGGTCGTATAGCAGGAATTATTCACAAACCATTTGTTGAAAAATGGGGCAATCGTTATGCTCGTTTTGGATGGTTTGATTTCATTGATAATGAAAAAGTGGCAACAGCTTTACTGCAAACAGCTGAAAACTGGGCAGGCGAAAATGGAATGGAAGCCATACATGGTCCACTTGGATTTACTGATTTTGATCCTGAAGGAATTTTAATAGAAGGATTCAGTGAGCTTTCAACTATCATTGAACGTTACAACTACCCTTATTACGCTAACTATATAGAAAAATGCGGTTATCATAAAGATGCCGATTGGGTAGAATACGAAGTAGAAATTCCAGCTAAATTACCTGATAAGTTCTTGAAAATATCTGATTTTGTGCAACGTAAAAATAATTTAAAGATTGCAAAACTTAAAACCTTACGGGATATTTTACCATATGTTGACGAAATCTTTTCAATTATCAACGATATTTATGGCTTGATGTATGGTTTTACGCCAGTAAGCGAAAAACAAACTGAATTTTATCTGAAACGTTACATGAAACTGGTGAATCCTGAATTTGTTTCTATCGTTTTAGATAAAAACAATAAAGTTGTAGCTTTTGGAGTAACTATGCCATCTTATTCAAAAGCTATGCAAAAAGCAAAAGGAACAATGTTTCCGCTTGGTTTTTATTATATGCACAATGCCATGAAAAAGAACGATGTGATTGATATGTACTTTGTTGGAATCAGACCCGATTTTCAGAATAAAGGTGTGCTGGCTGTAATGTTTAATGATTTGGCAAATAAAATTATAGCAAAAGGTTATAAAAAAGCCGAAACCAATGTTGAATTCGAAAGCAACGAAAAAGTACAACAATTATGGAGTTATTTCGAAAAGAGACAACATAAACGCAGAAGAAGCTATTTTAAATATTTAGTAAGTAAACCACGTGGCGAAGATGACGCTATGTTCAGATAAATATGAAAATTAGGGCATTTGTTTTTTGCGAAGCCCTTTTTTGTTATTATCAAAATTTAAACCTAATTAGTTGTAAATGAAGAAAATACTCATCACCGGTGCAAGCGGATTTATTGGAAGTTTCATTGTAGAAGAAGCTTTAAAAAAAGGAATGGATGTTTATGCAGGAATTAGAAATTCAAGCAGTAAAAAATATTTACAGGATCAGAGAATCAACTTTTTAAACCTTGATTTTTCTGATAAAGAAACCATGAAAACGCAATTATCAGAACAACGGTTTGACTATATTGTACATGCAGCAGGTTTAACAAAAGCTCAGAAAAAAGAAGATTTCGAGATTGTAAATTTTGATTACACCAAAAACTTTGTAGATGCTTTAATAGAAGCTAATTGCGTTCCTGAACGCTTTATTTTCATCAGCAGCATGGCAGCTCATGGTCCGGGCAACGACAACAACAGCATTCCAATAAAATGTAACGATGATGCACATCCTGATACTTTGTATGGAATCAGCAAGTTAAATGCCGAAAAATATATAAATTCACTGAAAAATTTTCCTGTAATCACCTTACGCCCTACTGGCGTTTTTGGTCCACGCGAAAAAGATTATTTCATCTTTTTTAAAACGATTAACGGTGGTATAGAACCTTACATTGGTTTAAAAGAACAACATCTTACATTTATATATGTTAAAGATTTAGTGAATGTGGTATTTAAAGCAATCGATTCCAGTATTTGCGGGAAAACATATTTTGTAAGTGATGGAAAGGCATATACTGCTCGTGAATTCTCGGAAATTACAAAACGAATCCTCAATAAAAAAACATTCAAATTATTTGTCCCTTTATGGATTGTAAAAATAATTGCCATTTCACTTGAAACCACTTACGGATGGTTTAAAAAAGTACCCACATTAAATCAGGATAAATACAATGTATTGAAAGCCAGAAATTGGCTCTGCGATATGAGCGATTTGGAAAAAGATTTTGGATTTAAACCCGCTTATTACCTCGAAGATGGTGTAAAAGAATCCATTGAATGGTACAAAA